>JAISJZ010000122.1 GCA_031261125.1 Planctomycetaceae bacterium
CTTGTTCCGCAAACAAAGACAGAAGCCCTGCCGGTAACAAAAGCGGACGACCTTGCCGCAATCATTTTTACGTCCGGTTCAACGGGACCTGCCAAGGGCGTTGCGTTCACCCATCTGAATTTCGATACGCAAGTCAGTGAAATTCAAAAGCGGTACAATATTCAGCCCGGCGAAATTGACTTGGCGTGTTTTCCGTTTTTCGGACTGTTTGACTGCTTGATGGGCGTAACAACGGTGATTCCCGATATGAACACATCGAAGCCCGCCACAGCAAATCCGGCGAAACTGCTGGAACAGGCAAACCGGCGGAAAATCACACAATCGTTCGCCTCGCCGGCGGTCTGGAATAAGGTTGCCGATTACTGTTTGCAAACGGGCAAACGGTTTGAGACGCTGAAACGGGCAGTGTCTGCCGGTGCGCCGGTTTCAGACAAGATTCTTAAAAAATTGAGTAAGGTCCTGCCGGTCGGTGCCGATATTTTCACGCCGTATGGTGCTACAGAATCCCTGCCGGTTGCGTCCATTTCGTATCGGGAACGAACAGCAGCCCGCAGCGAAAACAAGGGAAACATCGGCGTTTGCGTAGGAAAACGGTTTGATACGATACAGTGGAAAATCATTAAAATTACGGACGAACCCATTACGCATTTGGAATCAGATAACACGAATTTCATCGGCGAACTTTGCGTTTCCGGTCCGCAGGTTACGAAGGAGTACGTCAACCGCCCCGAAGCAAACGCCGTGTCGAAGATAACGGACAAGGACGGCAATGTTTGGCACCGTATTGGCGATACCGGATACATTGATGAACAAGACCGGTTTTGGTTTTGCGGCAGAAAGGCACACCGGGTTGAAACGCCGGACGGAACGTTATTTTCGATTCCCTGTGAAGCCGTGTTTAATCAGCACCCGAATGTGTATCGGTCGGCATTGGCAAAACAACAATCCGCAGCGTCCGCAAGGATATTTATCGAACCGTATATTTTTCCGAATACGCCAAAAGAGCGGGATAAACTTTTAGCCGAATTACGGCAACTTGCCTCGGCAAATCCGTTGACAAAAACGGTTTCGGATATTAGAATACTGAAGTCGTTTCCGGTTGATGTCCGCCACAACATCAAAATCAACAGGGAATTGCTGTCAACCCTACGTTAGCGGCGGTGCTTGCACCGCGTTGTTTATGTCAGGTATCGAAGAAGTAAAAGCGGCAATACCGCACCGCGAACCATTCCTCTTCGTGGACGAAATCGTCGAATACGAAGATAAACGGATTCTGTGCAAAAAAACGTTCACCGGTGAAGAGGACTTTTTCCGCGGACATTATCCCGGCGGTCCGCTTGTTCCCGGTGTACTGCTGTGCGAAGCGGCAATGCAGACCGGTGCCATTTTGTTGACAAAAATTTTCGCCGACGAGTCCCTCGACGGCAGGGTTCCTGTCGTTGCAAAAATGGGCGAAGTGCGGTTCAAACAAATGGTGCATCCCGGCGACACGGTTTTGATGGAAGCAAAATTCCGCGATAAAATGAAAAATGTCTATTTCCTGCACGTTAAGGTTACCGCTAACGGTAAAACCTGCGTGCAGTTCGATGTCGCCTGTGCGTTAACAGAGAAACCGGAATAACAATAAAACGGCTATGCTTTGGACACAAACACTAATTCCCACGATGAAGGAAACGCCGGAAGGTGCCGAAATTCCTTCGCATATCCTGATGCTCCGCGCCGGTTTGGTTGCCCAAATGATGGCGGGGGTTTACGCTTATCTGCCGCTTGGACTGCGCTCGCTGCAAAAGGCGGCGAACATTGTCCGTGAAGAAATGAATAAAACCGGTGCCGTCGAATTACTGATGACCGCCCTTGCACCGCAATCGTTGTATGAACAAACGAACCGGGTTGAAGCGTTCGGCAACGTTCTCATCAAGACCGACTTGCGCCGTGCCGGCAAAAAAGTTCCGGTCGTGTTCTGTCCGACGCACGAAGAAGAAATCACCGACATCATATCCCGGTTTGTATCGAGTTATCGGCAACTGCCCGTGACGCTGTACCAAATTCAAACAAAGTTCCGCAATGAAGGACGTCCCCGTTTCGGTGTTTTGCGGACGAGTGAATTTTTGATGAAAGATGCGTATAGTTTCCATACAGACATTGAAACGTTAAACGCAACGTACAAGAAAATGTACGATGCATACTGCAAGATTTTCTCCCGTTGCGGTTTGCCGTTCCTGCCGGTCGAAGCAGAATCGGGACCCATCGGCGGCGATGCGTCGCACGAGTTTATGATACCGTCGGTCAACGGCGAAGATAAAGTCGTTCATTGTGAAAAGTGCGGTTATGCGGCGAACACCGAAAAAGCCGAAATCGGCGAAACATCTGTGTTAGCCGGCAAGGACTTGTCCCTGCTAAAACCCGTTGCCGAACTTGATACGCCCGGCGCGCACACGATTGAGCAAGTTTGTAAATTTCTGAAAGCGAAACCGGAGCGGTTAATTAAGACGCTGATTTATAACGTTAGTTCTCCCGCAAGCGGGGGAACGGCTGGCAACACCGTTGCCGTTCTCGTTCGCGGCGACCACGATGCGAACGAAAACAAAATCCGCCGGTTTTTAGCCCCGCTGCTCGGCGGCGGGGGCGGCATAAAAGTTGAACTGGCTGATGAAAAGACGATTGAAGACGCAACCGGCGCGCCGGTCGGCTTCGCCGGTCCCGTGAATCTTGCGGAAAAAATACCAGTGTATGCCGATTACAAAGTATTGAGCGTTGTCAATGCGATTGCCGGCGCAAACAAGGCGGAGAAACATTTGGTCAACGTGAATGTTGACCGGGATTGGAAACCGGACGGCATTGCTGATTTACGGAATGCCGTTGAAGGTGACGCGTGTCCGCACTGCGGAGCAGTGATGACTATCCGCAATGCGATTGAAGTCGGTCACGTTTTCAAACTCGGTACGAAGTATAGTGAAGCATTGAATGCAAAATTTCTCGATGCCGACGGTTCGGAAAAAACAATCATAATGGGCTGCTACGGAATCGGTGTGAACCGAATGATTGCCGGTGTTGCCGAAACGTCCTATGATGATGCCGGTTTGATTTTTCCGGTCAATCTTGCGCCGTATGAAGTTGTCATTACGCCGATGAAACTTGATGATGGCACGCTGGGTATAGCACAGAAGTTAGCCGCCGGTTTGGAAGAGCGGGGTGTTGACGTGATAATAGACGACCGCGACCAGCGACCGGGCGTGAAGTTCAAAGATGCCGACCTGATTGGTTTTCCGTTCCGTATTGTTCTCGGCGAAAAAGGACTTGCGGACGGCAAAATCGAAGTAAAATGGCGTTGGGAAAAACAAGCAACACTGCTGCCGTTGGACGGTGCCGTTGACGAAATTGCGGCATCGTTAACCGAGGAACGCAAAACTAGTGAACGGTTCAAAGACCAAAGATAAAGGCAGTTCAATGACCATATCCGAAGACCAAGTTCCATTGACAGTGCCGAAACGCCGACCGGTGTCGTTGCGTTTGATGTTTGCTGCTGCTGTAGGAATTCCCGTCCTGCTGCTCTTCGGATTCCTCTTTATCAGCGAGTATTATAACAGCCGGATTGAGTCCGCAAAAAAAATGCGGGATACAATGATTCGGGAAGTCATTTCCCGTGCCAAGATGCTGAATCATCATCTAACGAAGATGACCAGTTGTCCCGACCAAATTGCCCAGTCGTTGAGTATCCGCAAACCGGCAAACATCGGCGAAATGCTGTCGTATCAGTACGCAATGCTCGCGGATAACCCGAACATCTACGGTAACGTGATTGCTTGGGAACCGTTTGCGTTCGACCCGAAAGAAAAATACTGCTGTCCTTATGCTTGGCGGGATATGGAAAAGGACGGTGCTGTTTCGTACAAGATGTTTAACCCGGAAAATAATTACGATTACTTTACCGGCTGGGAATGGTACGATGAACCGAAAAAACGTTATAACGGTAAGCCGGAACAGACAACGCGTCCGTTGAAACTTTCCGAACAGGCGGAAAAAGACGGCAAGGTTCCCCGGATTGAACCGGGACTTTGGAGCAAACCGTACTTCGATGAAGGCGGCGGCAACGTGCTGATGTGTACTTATTCCGCTCCGTTTTTCCGGGACGGTCAATTTTCCGGCGTAGTAACTTGCGACATCACGACGGATTGGATGACGGAATTTTTATTGCAGGAAGCGTTTGAAGACGGTAATTTCGTCTTGCTGGGAATTGACGGCGAAATTATTTCGCACCCGAAGTCGGAATACATAATGAAAGACATAAACAGTATCGTCCGGCAGCGAAAATTGACGGACTGGTATGTTCCGCTGCGGAAAATGGAAGCGTTTGCCAAGATATTTGAGCCGGAAAGGATGAACAGCGACGACTTGGACGACAGCAAAATTTATCTTCCTGCTCTTTCGCTGGAAGTGTCAGCATTGACGCAAAACCATTTATGCTGGCTGGAAGCGGCGCAAATCCCTGAAACGGGCTGGCTGCTGGTGTATCTCATACCGAAAGAAACAGTGTTTCGGGTGATTGATGCCCGGTTTCAAAGCAGCGTTTTCTTTTTGACGAGCGGACTGCTAACGATATGCGGTTATCTGTTTTGGCATATTGACAGACGGATTATCAAACCGCTGCAACATTTATCGTCGGCAACGCGGAAGATTTCCGGCGGCGATTTCAATTACCAAATTGCCGAAGACAAACTTGCCGGTCGGGAACTGCTGGAACTGGAAGAAAATTTTAACACGATGGCAGTAACGCTGCGGCAAAGTATTGACGAGGCGGTTCAAAACGCCGCCGACAAAGAACACGCCGAAGCAACGAGTAAAGCGAAAAGCGAAATCCTGATGCTGGCGGGACACGAACTCCGCACGCCGCTGTCCGGCAGCATCGGGGCAACCGACCTTCTGCTGCAAACCGAACTATCGCCGAAACAGCACGAATATATCGAATTGCAAAAAGCATCAAACACATCGCTGCTCCTGCTTATCAACAACATCTTGGATTATTCTAAACTGGATTTCACTGCCGGAAACGTTCGGGTTTACGAAAAAGATTTTCTTCTGCAAAACACGGTGAACGCTGTGATAGAAACATTAAAACTGCTAGCCGAGTCCAAAGGATTAACGCTCCGCTGCAAATGGGGGGATGGT
Organism: Planctomycetaceae bacterium; assembly: GCA_031261125.1. GTDB lineage: Bacteria > Planctomycetota > Planctomycetia > Pirellulales > Thermoguttaceae > WRKP01. The sequence goes on from JAISJZ010000122.1 coordinate 5,167, forward strand.
CTGCCTCGGCGAGTTCGCGGCGATGAAAGCCGCCTTCGGCAACTGCTGTTGAACCTGTTGGGAAATGCCATTAAATTTTCCAAAGACAGCGGAATCTTGGTGAATGTTGCGGCAGTTGCCTCTGATGTCCGTTTGCCGGGGAAACGGTTTATTTTTGAGGTGATTGACCACGGTATCGGTGTTCCGCCGGAACATCAGAAACATTTATTCACGCAGTCAAAAATTGAGGATATTTCAACGCAGTACCACGGCGGAATGGGATTGGGTTTAACGATTTCCGAGTCCATTGTTGATGCCCTGAACGGCACTATCGGACACCGTGAAACGCCGGGCGGCGGTTCAACATTCTGGTTTTCGATTCCCTTGTCGGAAGCAAAAGAAGAGCAAGAGAGCAAAACAGCGGATGATTACCAAATGCCGGCTCCAGATTCTGCCGTTCGGGAAAAACAGTACCGGATTTTAGTTGCCGAGGACAACCGCATTAACCGGATTGTCATCAAGGAGATTTTAAGTAAAGCCGGTTATGAAAGTGTAATGGCGGAGGACGGACGCAAAGCCGTTGAAATATGGAAGAACGAAACGTTTGATTTGATTTTGATGGACTGTCAAATGCCGGACGTTGACGGATACGAGGCGACGGAATGGATTCGCCGGATTGAAAAAGAAGAGAACAGAGAACATTTCACTCCGATAGTGGCATTGACGGCAAACGCGGCACCATTGGATAAAGAACATTGTTTGGAAATCGGAATGAACGCTTATCTGAATAAGCCGATTGAAATACCGGAGTTGCTCAAAACGCTCCGGCATCTGATGCAGACGAATCCGGCGGCGTAGAAACAGTCAATTTATATGCCGTAATGCCCTGCGGGTCAGCAACGAGCAAACCGTTATTCAAAACTGCCAATCCGCTTAAAAAACGTCCGAACGCAAACTCGTCCAGCAGTGTTCCTTTCCGGTCGAAAACAAATACCGTTCCATCCGGCAGCGGCACAAGTATCTCCGCTGCCGCGTCGCCGAGCAAATCGCCGATGATAATCTGGTCAATCGGCTTTTGATATTCCCCCGACGGCAAACGGTGTTCCCACTGCGTTTTACCATTAAAATCCAAACCGGCAATACGGACATCGCTGCCGTCCCGGTCGGAATGAATTGCATAAATACCGCCCTCACTGCCGGAAACGGCGAACCATAAAATTTCCCGTTCTCCGGCAAACGGCAGCGCACCGAGCCGTTGTCCGTGTACATCGGATTTCAACAGCAAACTCTGTTTCTCCTGAACGCTTAACACCAGAATTTCCTGTTTCCCGTCCTGTATGTAAGAATGAACAAGAAACGGCGCACGCACCGAGTTGTCCCGCCAAAGTTCCGTACCGTCCGGTGCCGTCAACCGCAGAACATCGCTGCCGGTATTGTCCAAAGAAAGTTGACCGGTCAGTACCGCAAGCGTTCCGTTGGAAAATTTTACGAATTGAAAATCCGATACCACGGTCTGTTTCACGGGTTTCAATTCTTTCGGTGCCGTTTGCGGAACCGGTACAAATTGCGAATCAAACAAATGAACCGTTTGTCCGCTTACCGATGAAACGCCGACGTACTGTTTGCCGGTACCGTCGGCAGCAGTACGGATACGGGTCAGCAGTTCATCGTTTTGCAAACCCTTCGGCTGAATCTTCTGAACGATTTTTCCGGCAGCGTCAATTTGCGCCAGCAAGTTTCCTTCGCACGGAACAAGAATATCCTGTTGATTCTTTTGCGGAACAACCGTGATGTTTTCGATACCGAGCAGCGGAAGATTCCATTGTTCGTTCAGTCGAAACGTTTTCGGCATCTTCGCCGGTGCGGGCGTTGCGTCGGCAGGTTCAGGCAGCGGCGGCAGAGCATAATAACCGTTTTCCCTCATTGTTTTGAGTTGCTGCCGGTGTTCTTCCTGACGCTGCGCCGAAAGTTCGGGGGCATCAGACGGCAAAAACTCGGAGACCTGCCGGGCGTTTTTCGGTTGTTCCATTTGAAACGATTCCGGCTCAATATACCGGTCGAAATCGGCATCCGGCATATCAATTCGGATAAGGCGGACACTTTCCACGCCCGGTGGAACGGCAAGTCCTTCGACAAGGTAGTCGAACCGCAGCAAAGCGTGATTGTTTCGGGCAATGTAAAGAATCCGGCTGCCGCCGGAATGACTCACTTTAATCAGGTCGCAAAGTGTTTCGCCGACTTTTTGCGGTTCTAGCAGTTCGGCGGTTGCCCCGTCCGGCAACAGCGTTTTCAACGGGTCATCCGCCAGCAGCAAAATCAGTTGCGGCGGAAAACGCATCAGCGTTTCAGGAAACCCCAGCGTCATCGCTTGTGCCAGATATAAATCGCTGAAAACTGTGTCCAATGTCCAACGTTCCGGCGTGCGGAAGAACAGCACTTGTTCCGGCATCGCCCGAATTTGAGCAAAGCAATTTTCTCCGTCGGAAACGAGTTTGCCGTCGCTCACTTCGAGACGAAGTTTTCCCGGACGTTCAAATGCAACGGTACAAGCCCAGCGCGGCGGCTTTTCCGCCGGGTCGTTCATCGTTCCGACGAACTGAACTTCGCCCCGGTCAGAGTACGTCCGGGCATCTTGATATACGGCAGCCGTTTTTCGGAGAAGTTGTTCCGCCGTCGGCTTTTCCGGTTCGGCAGCGGAAAGTCCGTTTGAATGCTGTACCGGCTGCTGCTTTTCCGGCGGCGCACCCCGACCGCAGCCCGTTATGACTAAAAAAACGG
>JAISJZ010000125.1 GCA_031261125.1 Planctomycetaceae bacterium
GAGAACGCTGACGGAATGATAGGTATGTTGACGACGGCGTACAACAGGGCGCGGCAGTCGCAGATTACAAATGAAATCCTCGAAATCATCAGCGGTGCCGATGCGCTGACGAACTGATAGTATAACCCTTTTACCTTAACCTATTTTTGTTCATAGGAGAATCAATGAAAAACCTAGTTTATGCCTGCACAGCATTCTGTCTGTGTATGCTGACAGCAGCGGGCGTGTTTGCCAGTGAGGCAAGTTTGAAAATCCCTGACTTACACAAGGGACATTTTAGCACGCTCGGCGGCATTTCAGCGTGGAACCTGCTCTTTTACGGTGCCGTCGTCATTTGCTTTACAGTCGGATTTTCGCTCTACCTCTTTTTCCAAATATGGAGGTTGCCGGTGCATAAGTCGATGGCAAAGGTCTCCAGTATTATCTACGCAACTTGTTGTACCTATCTGCGTCAACAAATGAAATTTCTCGCGGCATTGTTTTGCATCATCGCCGTTGCGTATGGAATTTACATTTTCAGTATGCCGGCTGAACACGGCGAAGAAGGTGCTTCTTTGGCTACAAAGTTAAGCACCCTCGGTCAGATTCTCGGTTTCGCTATTGTCGGTATCGCCGGTTCCACACTCGTCGCTTGGTATGGTATCCGCGTCAACACATTCGCCAATTCCCGAACGGCGTTTGCCGCCCTCAAAGCCCGTCCGTGGGATGTCGTTAACATTCCGCTCCGCGCCGGAATGAGCGTAGGATTGTTCCTGATTTCACTCGAACTCGTGATGATGGTCGTCATCCTCCTGTTCGTTGACCGCTCTATCGTCGGACTTTGCTTTCTCGGTTTTGCCATCGGCGAATCGCTCGGTGCCTCCGCCCTGCGTATCGCAGGCGGTATTTTCACCAAAATCGCCGACATCGGTTCCGACCTGATGAAAATCGTATTCAAAGTCGGGGAAGACGACCCGCGAAACCCCGGCGTGATTGCCGACTGCACCGGTGATAACGCCGGTGACAGCGTGGGTCCCACCGCCGACGGTTTTGAAACCTACGGCGTAACGGGCGTTGCCCTCATTTCGTTCATCGTGCTTGCCATTACACCGGAACTGTTCCTAAACGTTGGCAATAACATTCTGAACGCTCCTGCTCAAACAATGTTTGAAACGTGGTTTGCCACGCCAGCCGCCCAAGCCTTGAATTTAGCCAAAGAGCAAGCGGCGGTTTATCTTGCCGAAGACCTCCAAGCCAAACTCATCGTTTGGATTTTCGTGATGCGTTTCTTGATGGACTGCCTCTCCGGTTGTGCCTACTTTATCAATCAGTATATTTCCGAAAAGAAATACGGCAAATTGAAAGAATTTGATTTTGAAGAACCGCTTTCCCATTTGATTTGGATTGCAGCGGCTCTTTGCATCTCGACTTCGTTCATAATGAGTTATCTGCTGTTGCACGATTTTGCGAACTTCGCTTGGCTCAAACTTGCCGGAATTATCGCTTGCGGAACCATTGCCGCCGTGTTGATTCCCGAATTTACCAAGATATTCACAAGTTCCAAATCGAAGCACGTTCAAGAAATTGTTACCGCAAGCCGTGAAGGCGGTCCGTCGCTGAATATTTTATCTGGTATTGTTGCCGGAAATTTCGGTGCGTTCTGGACGGGCGGACTAATTGCCCTTTTGATGGCTGTTGCTTACGGCATTTCACTTTTCGGATTGGACGCTGTTCTCGGTCCTTATGCTTCGATTTTCGCCTTCGGTCTCGTTGCCTTCGGATTCCTCTGTATGGGTCCCGTAACGATTGCTGTTGATAGTTACGGTCCGGTAACCGACAATGCTCAATCCATTTTCGAGTTGTCGCAGATTGAATCCATTGAGGGAATCAGCGAGGAAATCGAGAAGGATTACGGTTTCAAGCCGGACTTTGAACTCGGAAAGCATTACCTCGAAGCCAATGACTCTGCCGGAAACACGTTCAAAGCGACGGCAAAACCGGTGCTTATCGGAACAGCCGTTGCCGGTGCGACAACGATGATTTTCGCAATCATCCTGATACTCACGAACCTCGGCGTGCTGTCGTTGGAATTGACGACTGCTCCGGTGATTCTCGGTTTGATTTGCGGTGGTGCAGTCGTGTTCTGGTTCTCCGGTGCGTCGATGCAAGCCGTTACCACCGGTGCTTACCAAGCCGTGGAATTTATCAAACGAACGTTTGATTTCAGTAAAACGGAAGCCGATATTGAGGACTCCAAGAAAGTCGTCAAGATTTGTACGGTTTATGCTCAGCGGGGAATGTGGAACATTTTCCTTGCGTTGTTGTTTCTGACACTTGCTTTTGCGTTCGTTGACCCGAACTTCTTTGTTGCTTACCTGATTTCGATTGCCGTATTCGGCTTATTCCAAGCAATGTATATGGCGAACGCCGGCGGTTCGTGGGACAACGCCAAGAAGGTTGTCGAAGTTGATTTGAAGAAGAAGGAAGAGGGAACACCGGAATATGCGGCACTGCACGCTGCGGCGGTGATTGGCGACACGGTCGGCGACCCGTTCAAAGACACTTCGTCGGTTGCGTTGAATCCGATTATTAAGTTCTCAACGTTATTCGGACTTCTCGCGACGGAAATTGCTATCGTGTTGAGATATACCGAGACAACGAAAGAGGAAATCGGCAACGCGGTTGCAGTTGCGACGACATCAACGGGCAATCCGGTAATAGCCGGAACGTATTCGGGTTTGACGTGGGTGCTTGCGATAGCGTTCCTTGCGGCGGGCTTGTACTTCGTCTGGCGTTCGTTCTACAAGATGCGGATTCCCGAAAAGCAGCAAGCATAAGTTTTTCACGAGCGGGAAACATAGTTTCCCGCTCGTATTTTTTTGTAAAAATCGCAAGTTGCAGAAAAACAACTATTCCCCAGGAGCCATTACCAATAAAAAGTGATGACACCATAATCCTATCCAATCTGTCGCCAATTCTCTACCGGGACACTCGCTCCGTTTTCTCTTCCACAATTTGTTTTTATTGTGTTCCATTGAATACCCGGCTTTTTACACGAAAAAACAGGGATAAAACCAGCAAATAACACGGAAACCTGTGTCGAACTGTCCGTTTTTAACGGTTTTAAGGCGTTTAACGGTGGCACGGAAATTGCTAATGTTTATTCAGGATGCCGAAGTCATATCGCTGTCTCGATTTTTCAAAACACCCATCGGAGAAAGAGGAGAAACAAGGAACGTGTTTATGACATTCACAGCGAGAAGTTTATTTGCCTGTATGCTTTTGACGGGACTTTTACTACTGTGCGGTTGCAGTCAGAAAGTGCCGTTGAAGGGAAAAGTTACCTTTAAAGATGACGGTTCGCCGCTTACCGCGGGGTTTGTGATTTTTTCAACACCGGTGTTTCAGGCACGCGGTGAAATTCAAAAAGACGGGACTTCCCGCGTCAGTTCGGCAAGGGAAAACGATGGTCTTCCGCCGGGACAGTACGATGTTCATATTGTTAACGCGTCCCTTGAAAAAGAGGGCGGCAACAATGATTCCCCCGGCGGCTGGATTCTGCTGGTGGATGAAAAATATGATTCGCCGCAGACCTCCGGCTTAAAACTTAACGTCGATTCCAAAACCAAAAACTATGACCTTACGGTCGATAGGTACGTTGAAAGAAAGAAGAAGAAGTAACCTCTGATTGTTAAACAAGGAGAAAAGATGTCAGTGAATATCAAAAAGGGTTTTACCCTCGTTGAACTGCTGGTTGTTATCGCCATTATCGGCGTTTTAGTCGGCTTGCTTTTGCCTGCCGTTCAGTCGTCACGCGAAGCCGCCCGGCGGATGCAGTGTACCAACCACCTGAAACAGATAGCCCTCGCCGCTCATAACTATCACGATACTTTCGGCAGTTTTCAGCCGGGCAGTATCAAACCGGGAGAGGTAAATATCATTCCGAAGTACGAACCGAATTTAATCGGTTGGGCGGCTTTCGTTCTTCCTTTTTTGGAAGCGCAAGCCGTTTATGAGAAAATCAATTTCAACGCCCCCGCCTGGCATTGGGACCCGAATGACCAAGGAATCACCGACACGCTGCCGACAGCGGCGGACTGGGGAACACTTTTTGACGCGAACAAGGAAGCGTCGGTGCTTGCCCCGTCCTTTTTTCATTGCCCTTCCGCTGCCGACGGCGGTTGGAACCGCAACGGAACGAAGGATTATTCCGGTGCAGGAAACGGCGGTAATTGGGAAGTCCCTTACGGAACACGACCTAATGCGTCGGGAGGTATAGCAACGCAGTTTCCAGCCAGAGATGCCGGCGACGGGATTTTTTATAAAGCCA
>JAISJZ010000136.1 GCA_031261125.1 Planctomycetaceae bacterium
GCAAGCAAGCAAGCAAGCAAGCAAGCAAGCAAGCAAGCAAGCAAGCAAGCAAGCAAGCAAGCAAGCAAGTGCCGTTTTGCGCCGCCAGCATACTCTCTAACGGGCGGCATACTATTTGCGGATAGAAACGGCGGCGGTTAACCAACAAGTCAATGTTCCCGCCCGTTAAATAACACAGTTATTCCCTCCCCAAAAAAACCCCAAAAAATATCCGATAACCCGTAATGCCCGTTATTGACCCGAATGTAACCACCTGTTTCGACGTAGAAAGGCCGCAGAAAACGGCAACGTTTTCTGCCGGTCGGCTGCTTGTCGGGGAATTTATGCTCAAAGAAATGCTCGGTCGCGGCGGAATGGGCGAAGTATGGAAAGCATACGATAGAATTGCCGAACGGGATGTCGTTCTCAAATTTGTTCCGCAGGGAGTACAGCATATCAAAGAATCAATGGATGCCGTTCGGGATTCCTTCAAAAAAGTCCACGAATTGCAGCACCAGCACATCTGTCCTGTCTATTCGCTGAATAACGACCCGGAACACGGTTTGTATATTGTGATGAAATACATTGACGGACTGCCGTTGTCCGACTACCGCCAGTTAATGGTCAAACAAGAAGGCAGGATGCCGTTCAACGATACGGTGCAAATCCTTTGGGGTGTTTCGCGGGCTTTGGATTACGCTCACAGTAAAAAGGTGCTGCACCGCGATATTAAGCCGCACAACATAATGCTCGGCAAAAGGGACGGCGTTCAGATTATCGACTTCGGATTGGCGGAAGAAATCGGGACGAGTATGGTGCAGGCGGACGAAACGTTTGCTGTAATGGGAACACGTCCTTATATGTCGCCGGAACAATGGCGGGGACACTATCAGGACGCAAGAACCGACCAGTATTCGCTGGCGGTAACGGCGTATGAAATGCTTGCCGGGTACTGTCCGTTTGTCTGTAAAGACATTGCGATTCTGAAAAATGCGGTACTGAACGATGCACCGGAACCAATTCCCGATGTCCCGGATTACGTCAACGCCGCGGTCCTGAAAGCGATGTCGAAGGAGCGGAAAGACCGGTTCGTCAATTGTAAGGAGTTTGTCCGGGTATTATCACAGGGGGAAAAGCCGGTACGCCGGGCGACCGACCGCCGTTTTCATCTTTCGAGTTCCGTTGTTGTTCCGAAGATTGATATATCATCCGAAAGAGATAGGGACAACAGTGCGGTATCGACGTGGAAGCCGAAGCCGTTTCCGGTGCCGAAACGCTTTCCGTTAAGCCGGCTGTTCGGCAGGAGACCGCCGGACGAAACGAGAAATATCGCTTCCGACACATCGAAACCGGCGATTAAAATCGAGATTCCGCGGAAAGCGGACACAACCGTATCGAACATTTCGCCGCCGGAGCAAATACCGGTCCGTTGCGTGAGTTCCTCTGTAATTCTTCCCGGCAAGACGACGAATGTTTTACTGTTAGGGCAAGAAGTGCCGGCGGTGAACGTTGCTGTGCGGAAAGCGGCGGGACAAAATCACAGGCCGTTGCCGGAATGGCTGTTTCCGGCGATACTGGCGGTGGTATTGTTCTTCGTCATCACCCTGTTGATGGTGATACTTCCGCCGGAAAAACCGCAGCCCTTGGAACGGACAACGGGAAAGGCGCAAATTGACAGCAGGGAAATTCTGAAAAACCCCAAACAAAAAGAAAAGAAATAAAAAAACTCTTTATTTTCTTCTTTTTTTATGGTAAAAGGTAGTTTTTAGAGTCCCCGATAGACAAGGGATAATTGATAATGAGAAAAATTGTCCCTTGTCAATCATCCTTTGCCGTTGTCCCTTTTGTTATGAAACACCTTATTCTTTTCTTCTTTGCCGTCTTCACGCCGTTGTGCTTTGCCGCGGACTCGGAACAGTGGTGCCGGTTTCACGGTCCGAACGGACAAGGACATTCCGCCGCAACCGGTCTGCCGACGCAATGGTCGGAAACTGAAAACATCGTTTGGAAAACACCGCTCGACGGCAAGGGCTGGTCATCGCCGGTCGTTTGGAACGATAAAGTGTTCCTGACATCTGCCCAAAACGAAGGCAAGGACTGTTATGTCTTCTGCGTCCATTTGAAAGACGGTAAAATCCTGTGGAATAAAAAGGTTTTCACGCAGGAAATTCGGATGCACCATCCGCGGAACTCCGCCGCCACTTCCACGCCGGCAACCGACGGGAAAATGGTCTATGCCGTCTTCGCCAGCGGACGCATCGCCGCTTTGGATTTCAGCGGAAACATCGTTTGGACGGAGGACTTGAAATACTATTCACAGCACGGTTTTGCATCGTCGCCGATTATCTACAAAGATAAGTTTATTCTTTCGGTTAATCCGAGTAATCCGCCGCCGGACGGCGGGGATATGATGCCGCCGCGGGAAAAACTGCCGCCGGAATTTGAACCGCGGCTCGGCTGGCAACTCGATTGGGACAAGTCCTATCTGCTGGCGTTGGATAAAACGACCGGCAAAGAAGTTTGGCGGGGACAGCGCGGGGCATCGAAAATCGGACATTCAACGCCGGTGATTGTTTCCGTGGACGGAAAAGACCAAATCGTCAGTCCGGCGGGCAGTGTCATCCAAGGGTTCGACCCTGACAGCGGCAAACTTATTTGGACGGTTCACAGCGAAGGCGAACCGTGCGTTCCTACGGCGGCAATCGGCGACAACTGCGTTTTCTCCGGTACGGCGCAGTCCGCTCCGTTCCGCTGTGCAAAAGTTGACGGGCAAGGCGACTGCACCCGAACGCATACCGTTTGGGAACAGAAACGCAACGCCCCGATGATGGCTTCGTTCCTGTATGTCAAACCCTGTGTTTATACAGCAAGCGATAACGGCAGTTTTTCGGCGTTTGACGAAAAGACCGGTGAATTCCTTTGGCAGAAGCGGCTGGGTGAACCGCTGAACTTGTCGCCGATTTATGCCGACGGAAAGATTTACGTCCTGTCGGAACTCGGCACAACGACGATTTTCAAAATCAATGCCGACCCGGCGAAGGAACCGGAAGTTGTCGCAACGAACAAAATCGGCGAACAGTATGTTCAGGCGAGTTTTGCCGTTGCCGGTGAACAGTTATTACTGCGGACGGAAAAAGAATTATGGTGCATCGGAAAGTAGTGCGGTGATTTCCTCCACCGTTTTGCCGTCGGTTTCAATGACGGTATCGGCTGCGTCAGCGTACAGCGGGGTGCGTTTTTCAAGTACCGCGATAATCTCCTGCAACGGAGGCAAAGCGGTTAGGTTCGGCCGCATCGTTCGGGACGCGGCATCCGCTTGAATCCGCTGTAAAATTGTTTCCGGTTTGGCGGTGAGCCAAATGACAGTGCCGGTTTCTTTCAACCGTTTCCGGGTCGTTTCCCGCAGGACGGCACCGCCGCCGGTTGCCAACACCAGCGGCTTGCCGAAGTCCTGCCGCAGTAAATCGGCAATGACGGCTTCTTCCCAATCCCGGAACACGGTTTCGCCGTCTTGGGCAAAGATTTCGGCAATCGTTTTTCCGGTACGGCGTTCGATTTCCGGGTCGCTGTCCGCGGCAACGCCGCCGATGCGGTCGGCAAGATGTTTCGCAACCGACGTTTTGCCGGTTCCGCGGTATCCGATGAGAATCACAGCAGTCATCATCACAGAAAAGGACTTCTAAAAATGGTACAATGTTCCTCATCGGGGATTCTAACCGATATGACCTATTAACGCAAAGGGATTCATAATTTTTTTCGGCAACTCATTGACAACCGGTTCCGGTGCCTTGTACAATGCGCCGGACGATGCTGCAAAAACGGAAACGGGAGGAGAACGGACCAATGCTGAAAATGTACACCGCGACCACTTCGCAAATCGACAGTCCCGAAGATGCCGTCGCTGAAATTACCGCTCAACTGAAAGACAAACAACTGCTGAAAAACACGTTCGGCATCGCGGCGTGCCACACGGACTACATCGAAACTCAAACCGTTGCTGAATTACGAAAAGCATTGTCTTTCGACTTTATCGGCTGTACGTCTTTCGGCAGTGCGTCCAACATCGGCGGCGGGACAGAACAGTTGTCCCTCACCGTTCTGACCAGCGATGAATTAACATTTGCGTCGGCTTTTTCGAGAGAAATCACGGCGGACGGCTACGCGGCACCTCTTGATAAAGTTTACGAAGAGGCAAAAGAAGCCCTCGGCGGCGAACCGTCTTTTATTTTTGCGTTTGCTCCCATCACTACGAATTTGAGCGGGACGCAAATCCTGAAAGAATTTGACCGCATTTCCGGCGGCAAACCGGTGTTCGGTACGCTGGCAAACGATACGTCCACTGATTATCAACAAGGCGGGTGTTTCAGAAACAGCGAATTTCACCGGTACAAGGCAGCTGTTCTTCTCGTCAAAGGAGATTTTAAGCCCCGGTTTTACACGGCAGCGATTGCGGCGAAGAACATTCAGCAGCAAAATGCGGTGGTAACAGAATCAACCGGCTATCTGATTTCCAAGATTAACGATATACCGCTGATGGATTATTTCGTCAGCATCGGCATTATTCAGCAGAAGCATTTGGCAGCGGTAACAATGATTCCTCTGATGGTTAACCTCGGCGACGGGACAAAGCCGTTTGCGAACAGTATGTACGGAATCTCGGAACAGGGAGCGTTCTGCGGCTGCGAAACACCGGTCGGGGCAATGGTTTCCTTTGCCGAGGTGGATTACAACAGCATAATGGAGACGTGTGATGCGGCATTGAAGGAAGCCCTTGCCGACGCGGCGCAGAACGCAGCGGCGGGGATTATTGCGATTCCCTGTTTAAGCCGACCGATTGTGATTAGTCCGGCAGTCAACGATGAAATCAAGAAGTCGTTGAGCATTGTCGGCGATAAAGTACCGTTTTCGCTGTTGTACAGCGGCGGCGAATTTTGTCCGGTGTACAACAAGCAGGGCGGCTTGGTGAACCGGTTCCATAATTTGACCTATACATTGATGGTGTTTTGATTTATGTCAGCGGACTTGCAAGCCGAGATTGATTCCCTGAAAAAAGAGAACGCAATGCTCTCCCGGAAACTTATGCGCTTGCAGACCACTCTCGAACGCAATGTATCGGCAGCCGTCTCCGCCGCAAGCATCAATGCGATGCAAGCCGCGGAAAAAAGGCGGCAGGAACATTTTATGAAACTCTTGCTCGATACTTCGCCGAACGTCATCTTTTTGCTGGACAAAAACGGCAACATTGCGTACTGTACTCAAAAAACGCTGATACTGGCAGGTATCCCGAACTTCGCAATGATTAACGGCAAACACTATCGGGAAGTATTCTACTATTTTGCCGATACGGAAGACGTTACCGTGTTAGAAACGCAAATTAACCGCGCCGCCGAAACCGGCGAACTGCTGCAACGGGAGATTTCTCTGACGCAGTTGGACGGCGATGTCCGGCAATATACGCTGCAATTTGTGTCTCAACGGGGTGCCGAAAAGGATTTTGAGGGTTCTACGATTGCAATGTATGACATCACCGATATTCGGCAGATGCAGGAAAATGCTGAAAAAGCCCGGCAGGAAGCGGTCGAAGCAACGAAAGCGAAAAGCGTATTTCTGTCTAATATGTCGCACGAGATACGAACGCCGATGAATGCGATAATCGGAATGACGGTGATTGCTCAAGGGTCAGATGAAATTTTGAAAAAGGATTACTGCCTCTCAAAAATCAAGGAAGCGTCCAATCATTTGCTCGGCGTGATAAACGATATTCTTGATATATCGAAAATCGAGGCGAATAAGTTTGAATTGTCTTATCACGATATATCGCTGGAAAAACTCCTTCAAAAGGTTATCAGCATTATCAATTTCAAGGCGGAAGACAGGGAACAGAAACTCACGCTGCACACGGATAAGAATGTGCCGGCAATGATTGAATCGGACGAACTGCGTCTTTCACAAGTGTTGACGAATCTGCTGTCCAATGCTGTAAAGTTCACGCCGGAACACGGCACAATCGAGTTAGACGTTAAACTTCTTGACGAAACGGACGGTGTTTGTACGCTGCGGTTTGAAATATCCGATACGGGTATCGGTTTGTCGCCGGAACAGCAGTCGCGGCTGTTTCAGTCCTTTGAGCAGGCGGATAAGAGTACGTCCCGGAAGTTCGGCGGCACCGGTTTGGGCTTAGCAATTTCCAAACGGATTGTCGAAATGATGGGCGGAATCATCACGGTAGAATCCGAATTGGGCAAGGGTTCAACGTTCCAATTTACCGTCAAAACGAACCGGCGGAGTGTGAAGAATGTTCGGCTGCTGCGCCCCGACTTAACGTTGGGCAATATGCGGATTCTTGTTGTCGATGATTTGCCGGAATCGCTGGAATACTTCTCCAATGTTGCATCTTCGTTGAAAATTCAGTGTGATACAGCATTGTCGGCAGCGGCGGCATACGACCTGATTGAAAAGCGGGGCGCGTATGATATGTATTTCCTTGATTGGCGGATGCCGAACATTGACGGTGTTGAATTGACCCGAAAAATTAAAGAACGGAACAATGAATACTCTGTGATTGTAATGATTTCCGCAGAAGATTTCGACAGTATCGAACGGGTTGCCCGCGAAGCCGGCGTTGATAATTTTCTCCGCAAACCGCTGTATCCGTCTTCGATTGTCAACTGTTTGAATCATTACGCCGGTTTCGGCGACAATGTTGACCAGAAGCACTTGGCGTTTGAAAACATTTTTGCCGGTAAATTCATTCTGGTTGCCGAAGATGTACGGATTAACCGGGAAATAGTCAAAGCGCAGTTGGCGGTAACGCAGGTGAGTATGGATTTTGCGGTTGACGGACGGGATGCGGTGGAGCAGTTCAAAAAGGAGCCGAACAAGTACAGTATGATATTTATGGATATGCAGATGCCGGAGTTGGACGGCGTGGAGGCGACGCAGGCGATTCGGACATTGGAAGGCGAAATGATTAACGCAGGAATTCGGACGGCACCGATTCCGATAGTGGCGATGACGGCGAACGTGTTCAAAGAGGATATTGAGAAATGTATTGAGGCGGGAATGAACGACCACGTCGGCAAACCGCTGGACATCAGCGTTGTGATTGAAAAGATGAAAAAATATATCGCATAAGTACCGATGAAACATCAATTTACTGTATTTATAGAAAAATGCTCTGAAAAATGAATATCCTTGTACTAGACGAATGGCTGCCGTCAATTTACAACTCCGGCAAATCCATTCGGACATTTGAACTTCTTGCTCCGTTAGCAAAGAAGCATAACATCACCTATCTGGCGAACATTGATTCTGCCGGTCAGGAGCAGTACGTTCAAAAAATGAACGATGCCGGTTTTGAAACGCTCTGTGTCCCAAGACCGAAGGTTTATACCAATCCGCTGTCGGTGCTTTTCGGAATCCCTTACGCATTGTTTGACCGGTATCCGATTTCCGTCCGCCGCCATTTTTCAACGGATTATGCCGTTAAAATTCAACAGTTAATTGCCGAACGGAAATACGATCTCGTCCATATCGAATGGACGCACTACGCTGCCTATCAGCCGTACACCAAACGGCTTCCAACGTTTGTTTGCACGCATAATGTTGAATATCTGTCGTGGTACCGGTTCGTGAAAGCAACGCCCAATCCGGTGAAAAAACTGCTTGGACTGCACGAAGGATACAAACTCAAACGGTTTGAAAAGGAATTTTACAACGCACTTGATTATCTGTCTGTTGTCTCGGAACACGAAACGGCACTTCTTCGGAACGAATTCGGCTTGAAAAATTTCTGCGTGATACCGAACGGCGTGGCGATTGCGCATTACGATACCGTTCCGAACACGCCGAAGGACAATCACCTCGTTTATTGCGGTTCGCTGGATGCGTTTGTTAATGCGGATGCGGTCGGGTATTTTTTGCACGATATTTTTCCACTGATTTTGCAGAAGAAACCGGAGACAACATTCACGGTTATTGGGCGCAATCCGCCGGATTGGCTGTTGAAATTTCAAAGCGCGAATGTTCATTTTACCGGTTCGGTTCCCGATATTCGGATTGCGTTAAAAGAGGCAGCGGTCGAAGTGGTGCCGCTGCGGATTGCCGGCGGAACACGGTTAAAAATTTTGGAAGCGTTTGCGGCAAAAGTGCCGGTACTCTCAACGAGTATCGGCGCGGAAGGACTGCATATTGAACACGGTAAAAACATCGTACTGGCGGACGAGCCGCAGGAGTTTGCGGACAAGTGTATTGAACTGCTGGAAAACGCGGACTTGCGGAACCGGTTGATTTCCGAAGGACGTAAAGTCGTGGATGAAGAGTATGATTGGAGCCGGATTTCGCCACTTGTTGAACAAGCGTGGGAAAGAGCAAGATTGTACAGGAGCAACCGTTAATTCAGCCAGAACGAAGAGTTGATGATGTTTGTCAAAACGATAGAATAACACTACGGAACACGCGGAATAACAGAACATACAGAAATTCAAATTCCGTATTTTCCGTTTTTCCGTGCATTCCGTAGTTAAAAATAGTGATAAATTACTTGTGGTGTTTGTTCAAAACGAAATTTACATTTGACTCGATACCCGAAAAGGGATAGAATGAAATCATAGTTGGCGGAGTAAATCAATGACGGCAACGTTTGGGATGATTTCGTGGAACTCGACAGAAATCCCCAACTGAAAAAACGCTTTTATAAAGTCCAATTAACCGTATGCCGCAGGCATAGGAAACCGAAAGATGTCCGAAACGATTGACATTAACATACGTCTCGATAAAGAAACAAAAGAACGAGCCGAACAGATGTTCGATGACTTCGGTCTGAATTTATCGACAGCCGTTACCATTTTTTTGCGTCAAGCATTGCGTAAGGGCGCATTTCCGTTCAAAATCGGCGACCCATTCTATTCCGAACACAATCAGGAACGTTTGCGTCAGTCGATTGCCAGTTATGAAGCCGGTAGGGTTGTCGTTAAAACAATGGAGGAATTGGAGGCAATGGAAAATGGATAAGATATTTTCCGATGAAGCATGGGATGATTATTTTTTCTGGCAAACACAGGACAAAAAAATTATTAAACGTATCAATCAACTATTGAAGGATATTGACCGTCATAGATACAGCGGTATCGGCAAACCTGAACCGCTCAAAGGAGATATGTCCGGTTTTTGGTCACGCCGTATCGACGAAAAAAATCGGATTGTCTATAAAATTGAAAATGACCGTATCATCATAACACAGTGCGGTTCTCATTATGACGAACATTAACCACGATTACATATTTTTTGCCGATGACTGGGGCGGGATTCCGACCTCAACAATGCACCTTGCCGACCAAATTGCCAAGAAACATCGAGTATTTTGGGTGAACATTTATACTCGGTTGCCGAAAGTCACCGAATTTTCAAAAGCCGTTCAGAATTCTGACCCGGCGAAAATCCCGGCAAGCGGAACAAATGAAACAGACGGCGACACATTCAATCGTTTCCGTAACACCGCCGCAGATTCCGTTCTTTGTCAAGCCGACGAGAATACTTAACGGTTTGTTCGCCGTTAGGTTCTTTCAGAATTTTATTACGCGGCACGACATTCAATCGCCGGTACTGGTGACGAATTTTCCTTGTGTTGCCGATGCGTTTAAGGCCATTCGTGAAAAATTCCCCCATGCTCCGCAAATTTATTATTGCGTTGATGATTATCCTGAATTCGACCATCTGAACCGGAAACACTGGACAGCAATGGAACAAGACCTCCTCAATAGTGTCAACGGCGTCGTATTCACAAGCCGGGATTTGCAATCAAAGAAGGGTCGGGATACATTGCCGCAACTCTATCTGCCGCACGGTGTCGATTATGAACATTTCACGCCAAATAACACGGTAAAAATTGAACAACTCGAATCGCTGCCGAAACCGGTTGTAGGCTTTTACGGAACGATTGATACTTGGGTCGATATTGGGGCAATCGCCGAACTTGCCAAACGGTTTCCGAAATGTTCGTTTACGGAACAAACAGAAACCTACTTCCGAATTTTCCGTTATTCCGTGTATTCCGTAATAAAAACAGATGAGTACCTTACTTGACTTACCGCCGACATTGCAAGCGAACTGGGAGGAACTTTCGGAAATCGTGGAGCGTCTCGTCAAGGTGTATGAACCGCTTCGCATCTATCTTTTCGGCTCGTATGCTTGGGGAACACCGCATCAAGACAGCGATTACGATATTTGCGTGGTATTGGAAAAGAGCAACGAAAAACCGCGGCAACGTTCCAAAACAGGAATTGATGCGTTATGGGACATTATGGGAAAACAATCGATTGATTTGCTCGTTTATACTATCAGAGATTTTGACATTGCAATCAATCATCCGTCAACGATGGCTTCGCTCATTAGCCGGAAGGGAGTGATGCTCTATGGTTGAACCTTATATTGCGTGGTTATTCCGAGCCGCCAATGATTTGAAAGCCGTGAACGATTTGTTTCCGATGGATTACGACGTATGGCAGTGTTGACACAAAGATAGCGAATGTTATACTATCATTTATAGGATTATTCTAACCCATTCACGGCGGTAGTCAAGTCGATGGATTGCAAACACTGTCATTCGGTCAATTTTCACAAGAGCGGTTTCACACGCGGCAAACAACGCTACAAATGTAAGGACTGCGGACGTTATTTTGTCTTCGGCGATGACCGCACCAACGACAAAATCAT
>JAISJZ010000161.1 GCA_031261125.1 Planctomycetaceae bacterium
GATGGTACTAGCAATACGGTTATTTTTGCGGACAGGGCGGTAAGTCAAAATTCCGTTTCCCGAAAAATTCGCGGTCACGGTGCGGTCATTGCAGATACGGCATCGGTTGTTCCGCAAAATTGTCTTGATACGTTGGAGACCGACCGAAAAACTTACAAAACAATGGCAACGATGGGACAATATGAAATCGGTTGTATGTTGTTCGACGGTCGTTCTTGGCAAAGCGGTTTTACAACGGTTTTACCGCCGAACTCGGCAAGTTGTATCATCGGTGCTGCCAGTGCTTATCCCAATGCCGCAATGGTTTCAGCAAGCAGTTACCATTCCGGCGGAGTCAATGCGTCATTCTGCGATGGTTCGGTTTCGTTCATTTCGGAAACCATTGATTCCGGTTCCCCGTCTTCAGCGTTCGTTGTACAAGGGGAATCGCCTTACGGCGTTTGGGGTGCTATCGGAACAGCCGCCGGCGGCGAAAGTAAACGTTTGTAACAACAGCCGGAAGCGTAAGCGACCGGTTGGGTATATCAATACGTTCCGTTCCCCTTCCTAACGGTCGGGGCTATTGTTTTTATATCATCAATTTTTCCAAAACACTTTATACGAGGATTATATGAAAAAACGAGCATTTACGTTAGTTGAACTTTTAGTGGTTATCGCCATTATCGGCGTTCTGATTGCGTTGCTTCTTCCTGCCGTCCAAGCGGCGCGGGAGGCGGCACGGCGAATGAGATGTGCCAACCATTTGAAACAGATTGCGTTGGCAATGCACAATTACCATTCGGCTCACAATGCCTTTCCGGCATCACGCGGCGGAACGCAGTATTCTGGTTATACTGCTGCCGCTGACTTGAATAACGAATCCACAAACAGAAATTACCAATGGGGAGCGATTACTTTTGCTCTTCCGTTTCTGGAACAATCGGCGCGGTACGAGCGGCTTATGTCGGCGAAAATCAATGGTCGGTTGCCGCCGCCTTGGAACAATTCGAATGAAGCCAACGTCATTGCCGATTTTTATTCAGAACCGGTATCGTTTATGGGATGTCCCTCTGATAGTAATGCCTTAAAACCGCACGACCTCGGAGGACGTAATCACGTCAAAGCAAGTTATGTAACCTGTCACGGCGATTTTATTCGTACTATTAATGCTGTTAACAATCAAGGTGTCAACGATTATTATCGCGGAATGTTGGCAGCGTTGAAATATCATAAAATTGGTGCTTGTACCGACGGTACGAGCAACACATTGTTTTATGGTGAACGATGCCCCATTGACCTTGGTGCTCCCCGTTCGATTCGCGGAGCCGTTGGTATTGTCGGCGGTTCTCCCGATGGTATTATCGGCAATCCAAGTTCCTGTTTCGGTTTGGTCGATTCAGGAGACCGAAAATCGTTTGCTGCGGGTACGAATTTGTTAGCCAGTGAAATGGGAGCATTTGGTTTTGATGGACGCACCGTTCTTTCAGGATTTTTGGCGGTGCTTCCTCCAAATTCTCCTTCGTGCAGCAACAACGATGTTTACGGTTACGGAATGGTTGCGGCATCGAGTTATCATCCGGGCGGTGTCAATGTTGCATTTGTTGATGGCGCAACTCAATTTATTTCAGATACGATAGATTGCGGCAACACCA
This sequence comes from Planctomycetaceae bacterium, assembly GCA_031261125.1. Classification (GTDB taxonomy): domain Bacteria; phylum Planctomycetota; class Planctomycetia; order Pirellulales; family Thermoguttaceae; genus WRKP01. The sequence goes on from JAISJZ010000161.1 coordinate 1,632, forward strand.
GTTGGTCGGCAGCCGGAACAACGGCATCGCCTCATCTCGACACCCTACCGCCGTCAGGTCCCTCAAACTACGGCGTTTGGGGCGCTATCGGAACCAGAGACGCCGGTGAAAGCAAAAGACCGTAAGAGGAGTGGACAGTGAACGAAGTTTCAATATTGATTTGTTCCCGCTTGCGTTACTGTCCACTAACTACTATAAATTATCCGCTGTCCGCTAACTATTATGTACAAAAAATTATTATTGATTATTTTCGTTCTTTCCTTTGTTGCCGGTTGCGGCAGGGAGCAAAAACCGGCGGATTTGCCCAAATTGTATCCGTGCCGCGTTACCATTCAAATGAAAGGAACGCCGCTCGACGGAGCACTCGTTTCACTCTTACCGGAAAACGGAAAATGGAGTGCAGCCGGAATGACCGATGCTCAAGGTATCGTCAAATTGAGTACGCAAACCTATTCCGGTGTTGCCGAAGGAACTTATAAAGTTACCGTTTCAAAAAATCCGGTACTTAAATCTAGCGGAACCGACAGTGAAGTCCAGCGCGGAGCCAACGGCGAAGTGATAACGCCGCCGCCCTTGGTTGCCGAAACATTTAGCGATGCTTCGAAAACCACCTTGAAATGCGAAGTCAAACCGGGTGAAAATTCGTTTGAGTTTTCCGTAGAACCGCCCAAACGTTGAAACGAATAGTTTCGGGAACTGCTTACTGCGTACGCGGCTCGAACTGTTCATTATTTAGCCCAAAAACAATGGTCGAAAAATTTTGCTCAATAAAATTTGTTATTGTTTTAGGAGCGATGCTTCTGGCGTTATTCGCTGCGCTGACATACTTTGGCTTTTATAAACCCGGCGGACTTTGCTTTGCCGGGTTCTGGTTTTGCCTTGCCGGTTTGGTTCGGTTTCACGCTTTGACAAAGAGTTTTTCGTACACAATTATCGTTTTCGGTTGTGTTACAACGTCGATGTACTTTCCCGATTTTTATTTACACATTGGCGAAGTCAAGACGATGGTTTTCATTATTCCGATTTTGCAGTTCATTATGTTCGGTATGGGAACGCAACTCTCGCTTCGGGATTTTTACGGTGTGCTGAAAAATCCTTACGGCGTCTTTGTCGGCGTAGTTTGTCATTTTACCATTATGCCCCTCGTAGGTTTTCTGATTGCAACCGGTTTCGGTTTCGAACCGGAAATTGCCGCGGGAATTATTCTTGTCGGTTCCGTTCCCTGCGGTATCGCTTCGAACGTGATGAACTTTATCGCAAAATCGAATATGGCTTTGGCTGTTTCCTTGACTGCCGTTTCAACACTCCTCGCACCGTTTTTGACACCGTTGTTTCTCAAATTACTTGCCGGACGGCTCGTTGAGGTTGCCTATCTCAAAATGGTTGCGGAAATTACGTCCCTTGTCATTCTTCCGATTATCGCCGGTTTGATGTTTCAAACGATTACTTCCAAAATACTGAATATTCGTTCAATTATTACTCATTTTGCGGCGTTTGTCCTTTGCATTACGTTATTCAACAGCATATTTGCGGTGTTCGGTCTTTTTTCGGTCGATAATATCCTTCCCCGAACCGCAACGCAATGCGGTATTTTCCTTCTCTTACCGATTATCGGAGCGTTACTTTTGCGGGGCGTTGTCATTCACCGCCCGGAATTATTTGATAGGACACTTTCGTTTATTTCGATGGTCGGATTACTCTTGACGATTGTTATTATCAACGCCGCCGGTCGGGACTATCTTTTGCAAATCGGATTTCTGCTCATTTTGGCGTGTTTATTACATAATTTACTTGGATTCTTTTTCGGTTATTGGATAGCCCGGCTGATTGGTCTCGATGAACGTTCCTGCCGAACGGTAGCCATTGAAGTCGGAATGCAAAACGCCGGTCTTGCTTCGGGGCTTGCCCTTCAAATGGACAAAATCGCAACGGTCGGTCTCGCACCGGCGGTTTTCGGTCCCTTAATGAACATCACCGGTTCCAGTTTGGCAACGTGGTGGAGAGGCAGACCGATTGAATCTCCTGAATGAATAGAAAAAGAGAATTCGTAGTTCACTTTTTATTACCCGTCCTATAAAATATGTTTTTCATAAATCACAATCCTCATACCAAACAAAATCCTATGAACCTCACATTACGTTTGATTTTTTGTTTTTTCTGTATTAGTTCCGTTTCGTACGGCGGTGAATTATTGTACAACGGAATTCAACTGCCCGATGTCTTTCCGCCGAGAGATGTTAAATTAGACCGCAGCGTTAAGCCGGTTCCCTATTTGAACGATATTCCAAAAATCTTGCCTATCAATATCGGTCGACAATTGTTCGTTGACAATTTTCTTATCGAATCGACAACGCTCAAACGGAAATTTCATTATCCCGTTAAGTACGAAGGCAATCCGATTCTGAAACCGGAAACGGAACTCGAACTCAACGGCGGTCAGCAAACTTGCGCAACGTTTTTCAACGACGGCATCGTTTTCGACCCGAAAGACCAAACGTTCAAAATGTACTATCACGCCGGTTGGTTCGACGGAACCGCTTATGCCGTGAGTAAAGACGGTCTCCGTTGGACACGCCCGAATTTGGATGTCGTTCCCGGAACCAATCGTGTTTTGCCGATTCGGGAAGGAAAACGTGATGGTTCGTCCGTTTTCTTGGACCACGACGCAACCGATTCGGCACAGCGTTTCAAGATGTTTCTTTACGAAAGACCGGAAAACAAATTCGGCGGACAGATTTTCACATCACCGGACGGAATTCATTGGACGTTTGCCAAACGGACATCGGGTGTCGGTGATAACACAACGATTTTTTACAATCCGTTTCGGAAAAAATGGGTTTATAGTGTCAGAACAGGCGGAGTTGGGCGAAGCCGTGGTTATCGGGAATGTGACGACCTCGTTCAAGGTGCAACTTGGACTAACGAAAAGGTTCACTGGGCATCCGTTGATGTAAATGACGTTCCAGACCTGTGGGTTACGGCGATGCGACCGGAGAGTGATAACCGGAAAGGTATTTTCGGCGACCCGACGCAACTTTACAATCTCGACCCGGCACCTTACGAAAGTTTAATGCTCGGCGTTTTTGCGATTCATTACGGACCGGAAAATAATATTTGCGACGAGAAAAAGATGCCCAAGACGGTCGATTTGCAAATGGCGTATAGCCGAGACGGTTTTCATTGGGATAGACCGGACCGTAATGCGTTCATTGCGGCAACACGTAAAAAGGGCGATTGGGATTTCAATTACCTTCATAGTGCTTCAACGGTATGTGCAGTATTTTCGGACAAAATTTATTTCTATTACGGTGCGTTTTCCGGTGAAAGCCCCAAACGCGGTTCTGATATGTATTCCGGCGGTGCAAACGGGGTCGCAATTTTACGGCGGGACGGCTTTGCTTCTATGACGGCAGAGGAAAAGCCCGGTGAATTGACTACCCGACCGGTTGTGTT
>JAISJZ010000206.1 GCA_031261125.1 Planctomycetaceae bacterium
CCCGAATGAAGTCCGAACTGCCGAAAGTGCTGTATCCGGTTTGCAGCCGACCAATGATTGAGTACGTTCTCGATGCACTCGAACAAGCCGGTATCGAAAAAATCCTCGTTGTCGTCGGATACCGCAGCGATTTGGTGCGGGAAACACTTGCCCGTCGGCATAATCTTACCTTCGTTGAACAAACAGAACAACTTGGTACCGGACACGCCGTGATGGTCTGCCGAAAAGAATTACAGCACAATGACGGTCCTGTTATGGTCGTCGCCGGGGATTGTCCGATGATTCAAGTCGGTTCAATCAAAGAACTGTTCCGCAATTACGATGTCAGCAACACCGCTGCCGATGCGCAGCCGCCCGCGTGCATTTTGGGAACCGCCCTGAAAGACAACCCCCAAGGATTGGGACGCATCGTTCGGGACGGCAACGGACAATTTATCGGCATTGTCGAGGAAAAAGATGCAACGCCGGAACAGAAACTCATCAAGGAAGTTAATATGAGTTATTACGTTTTCCATACGCCGGACTTACTGGAAGCGTTGAACCATTTGAAGACGAACAATTCCCAGAATGAGTATTACATCACGGATACACCGGCAGTGTTGAAATCACAAGGCAAACGGGTTCTCGCTTTGCCGGTATTGCAGCCGATTGAATCGCTGGGTATCAATACCGTTGAAGAAGCACAAGTCGTTGAAAAAGCATTACAGAACATTAGCGGCGGAACTCGTTCCGCTGTGTAGAGATAATGGAATCCTTTCCGAAGAAAATGCGGCTTTGTAAAACGCCGGAATTTAAGAAGGTGTTCGATGCCCGCCGATCCGCGGCAGACGGAACGTTTATTGTGTTTGTAATACTGAATGGTTTGGGACATTGCCGGTTGGGGTTGTCCGTTTCCAAAAAAGTTGGCAATGCCGTTGTCCGTAACCGGTGGAAGCGGGTCATCCGCACGGCATTCCGAAAGAATCAGGCGGCATTTTCCGATCATTTCGACATTGTTGTCGTTCCGCAGAAAGGAGCAACTCTGCCGGCGGAACACGATGCCGAAAAATCATTGTCCGCGTTAGTTGCGAAAATTTAGCCGAAGAAAACTGCCGTCTTTTTCAATTCTCATTCCGCTGCGGACTTCCAACGTTTTTTCGCTGCTTCGCACAAAAGCGGCAAGTTGTTCCCATTGCTGCTGTCCCATTTCCCGCAGCGGTAATTGTTCCTGTTTCCAAAGACGCACCAGTAATTCCCGCAACACTTCAACACTCTGCTTTTCAATGACGTTTCGGTCGAGAATAATTTCGTTTTCCGTTCGGCGGATAATCATTTGTTGCAGCGTGTTTCCCAGTAATTCATCGAGAACGGTTTCGTGAGCGGCGGCAAGGTGCGCCAATCGGCGGACGGCAGCATCAACGTTCGGATGCCCCTCTTGGCGAATCAGCGGCAGAATCCGGTTGCGGATTTTATTGCGGGTAAAATCGTTCGATAAATTGCTTGAATCCGTGCGGTACGGAACATTATACATTTGCAAATAGTCAAAAATTTCCGCACGGGAAACATTCAACAACGGTCGAATCAGCGTAATTGCCGGCGACAGTTGCCGAAACGGACGGATACCGGCAAGTCCCGATAGTCCTGTTCCGCGGAAAATCCGGTGCAGTACTGTTTCCGTTTGGTCGTCCGCCGTGTGTGCCGTTGCCGCGTATCGGAAACCGAGTTGTTCTGCCGTTGCGGTTAGGAATTGATACCGAATTGTCCGGGCAGCACTTTCAACGCTGCCGGAAGCATCTTGCTGCCAATCCGCCGGTTTAATACGGTACTCGAAATAACGCAGACCGTACCGTTCCGACATTTCCCGGACGAACGCTGCATCCGCGTCGGACTCGGCACCGCGCAAGCCGTGGTTAATATGAGCAACCGCAATTTTTGTTTTCTCCGCCGTTTCGGCAAAACAACGCAGCATCGCTGTACTGTCAGCACCGCCGGATACCGCCAGCAAAACGCCGTATTGTTTACATCGTTCCGATTCGGATGTTGCGAAAGAGAATATCCGTTGTTGCATCGTGTCCCTGAAATTGAATCGTTCCGGCATCGGTTCGCAAGCCCTTTCGGGGATTGGCATCTTTCTTGCGGTCGTCCTGAAAATCACTCACTTGAATACCATTGACCCAAGTTGCAATTCTGTCCGAAAACGCAACAATCGTCAGATAGTTCCAAACGCCGTCTTTGGCACCGGCATTGCGCCCGACCTGCCGCCGGAAAATGCCGCCGGTGTCCGTGCCGATGAATTTCTTATAATCGTCCGCCGGCGGGTTGTTGAAAATCTGACATTCATAACCGTTCATCACTTCGCCCGGAATACAACGAAAGAATACGCCGGAGTTGACCGGCTTATCCGTTTTGTATTCTAATTGCAGAACGAAGTCGGCGTATTTTCCTTCGGATTCCAGCGAACCGGAACCGCCGGTTAAACGGATTGCTCCGTTTTCGACTTTCGCCGCGGCTTTACCTTGGATTTTCCAGCCGTTGAGCGTTTTGCCGTCGAAAATCGGTTGTGTTTTCGGCGTGAAGCGGGTATTTTCTTTCCACCGCCCGGCAACTTCTTTGCTGCCGAAGAAGTACAACGGCGAGTCCGCAAGTTGCCCCTTGAACGTTAATGTTCCGTCTTTCACTGCGGCGTTTTTCCAGCCGTAGTGCGAAATACCGTCGAAGAGCAAAATCGTTCCTTCCTGTAATTCTTTTTCGGAAAGTTGTGTGAATCCTGTCAATACCGGCGGCTTGGTACCGGGTTCCTGCTTCGGAAACGCCGCATCTGTTTGTGCCGCGGTACTTTGGTACAAAAAGACAGAAAGAACAACGGAAAGGGAAATTCGAGCGAACATATTGATTATTGAAACGGACGTTAAACGAAACGGGATTGAGAAGCATAACGTTTGTGTTCCCAACCGTCAAGAGTATTCACTGGTTTCCCCAGAAAACCGGTCTTTATCGTTCACAACATCAGCCGTCCGCTGCGAAATTACTGTCCGACGAAAATCATCGTCCGGTACGGTTCCAATAACAACGGTACCGCGTCCGCTGCCGGTACCGGTCTGATTTCCCGGCTCTTCGGGTCAAGTTGCGTATCCACTTTAACGCCGTTCATTTTCAACGTTCCCTGATACGGTTTATCGTCTGCATTGTAAACAACGTAAATCGTTTTGCCGTTACGGTGAAATTTACCGAAAGATAAAAATTCGCTTGCCGGTTCAAACTTTTCCCGCAATGGTTCCAAACCGGCTGTAAAGTTACCGTCTCTTACTTCCGTGATTCCGGGTTGTTTCACTTCGTCCGGCAGTGAAACATTCTGCGGGACAAACACCGTTTTCGTTCCGTTCGGGTTCTTTTGAATCCAGTCCTTCAATCCCTGTCCGTCAACGATGATAAACGGAATTTGATAGCGGACTAATGTGCTGCCTAGCCGGTCAAACGATTGAATAATTTCCTGCAACCGCTTTGATTGAAATTGTAAATTCAACGGTTCCGCAGTCGGCTTGTATTCCCGTTGAACGTCAGTTATCGGATAGTATAACAATACGGAGTGGACAGGCGTTGCGTCCCGCAGAATGGCGTTGAGTCGACCGACATAATCGCAGTATTCCTTGTGAAGTGCCGGACTGCGGTCGTCAATGTTGTAATACAGAGTGAACTCTGTAACGCCCCAGATTGCTTCCCACGCGGCTGCCGCTTCCATCCCGTCAAGCGTTGCCGGCTTCTTATCGCCGCTCATCTTTTGAGCAAAGTCGGAAATTTCAGTGAAGATTTTTCGGGTACCGTTCAATGCCGCCGCCGATGCCGGAAAGCCCGCCGCTTTCCAGCCGCCGTGAATATTCACTTGTGTCCAACTGTTCAACTCGTCCAACCCCGGAATATCCATTTTCCGAAGTGCCGTCAACTTGTTGCCGTCCAGCGGAACGTGTCCCAAAACGTTTTCCTCGTGCAAGGTATGTCCCGATGACACCACACCGTTCGCTTTGCACCAATCCTGAATTACTCCGTAATAATACTTCGCGTTGAGTTGAGCAACTGTTTCCCAGAACCGCTGCCGTTCGTTTTTGTCCGCATCGGTATCGCCGGTGAAAAGCGACTGTTTGCTGAAATCCATTTTTGCCAGTTCATCGCTCCACGCCAGCATCGGCAGCAGCGGCACGTTTGCGTCAATCGGGTCGGCAATTTGCAGCGTCTTTTGAACTTCTTCCGGTATCGTTCCGATGTTCACCGCATTCAAAGACGGTTCGTCCGTAAAATAGGCTTCAACGTAATTGTGCAAATCCCCCAGATATTTTTTGTAAGCGTTGTGCGTTACGTCAATGAACCGAAGTGTCGCCTCCGGGTTTAACGGATTCGGATACCGCCGCAGAACGGCATACTTACTCGATGCGTGCGTGTGTTCGTATGCCGGTCTTACGGCAAACGCCGCTTCGCCGGTTTTCGTCTTATCATAAGTCAACGCCTGTGATTCCAATTCAGGATGTCCTTCCAGCACAATGCCGCCCGCCATCAGCGACGGATAACCGTCTTCATCGTAAATCCAAATCCGCAAGCCGGTTTCTTTTGCCGAACGGACAACATCAACGAACCGTTTCCATTCGTCTTCGTTCCGCAGGTAATTGTTCGGCGGCACATTAACAACAAGACCGCCGAGACCGCACTCCTCTTTGTAGTACCGCAATTTTTCCGGCGTTGTCCGGTCGCCGTACCAGCCGTGAATGATTTGCAGCGGTCGGTTTTTCGCCGACGGATTTTTCCACTCTTCCGTCCAACTTGCCGGAACTTCGGCGAACACTTGACCGGATAACACGGTTACGGAAAACAATACGAAAAAAAATACGGTGTTTTTCATTGCATTAAAATTAGTGCAGTACCGGAAACGATACCGGACGCTGACCGGACAGCGGTTGAGCAGCGACGGCAGGTGCAGGAACGGCAGGTACCGGTTCGTGCGATGACATAATCACCGGATTATAATCGGACTTTTCCGTTGAATTCCAATCCTGCTTTGTCAGTGCATTCAAAAATTGGTCGGACGTTCCGTTCAATACAATCACGTCGCTCGGAATTTCCGGGTTGCGGCGGGAACGGACAATCAGAATCACTTCGTCGCCGTCCTGCGCCCGGCGTTTGATTTCTTCCAGCGTCGCCCGTTCCGGTACCGTCAGTTGCTTAGCCGCCGGTTCCGCCGGCGCAGAAACTTCTGTTTCAAAGGGTTGTAATTCCGTAATTCTGCCGGACGCGCCGGCTAAATGTTCGTCTTTACGCTCATCTTTCAATGACGGTTTTTGATAAATATCTGCAAGATTCATCTTTTGCAGAACGAGCCGAATCATTTCCGGCGGTACGAATTGTCCGTCATTTTCCACAGGGTCTGCGGTGTTGCAAACGCCGAGCAGATAACCGTCTTCGCTGAACAAGCCGCCGCCGCTGCGTCCGCTGACCGGTGCGCCGGAAACCTGTATGTAATGAAACGGAACCTTATTGCTTAACGGCGTACCGATTCTATCCGTCGAAAGAATCCGGTGTTCCCGCACCGTCGGATTCGCTCCGCTGTCGCATCCGATACTCAATGCCTTTTGATTTGCCGTCAAAGTATAATTCACAGGGGCAATCGGAACCGCTTGAACCGGTCCCGGAGGCGTTATCGTGAGCAGTGCTAAATCAATTTCCAAATCGTAAAACAAACAGCGACCGAAAACCTTTTGTTCCGAATTACCGCTGTACAGATGAACTTCGACATTTCCCTTGCCTTGAGAATCCCGGAAGATATGTCCGCAAGTTAAAATTAACGCTTCGCCTTGCCGGGTGTCAATAATGGTTCCGGTTCCCCACGAATGAGAATTCTCGGCATCGACACGAAGTTTCACGGAAGAACTGAGAATTGAGAATTGAGAATTGAGAATCGGTTCTCCTTTTGCGGTATTCTCTATTTTCTTTCCCGCCTTCTCGAACATATACAGTATTCTCGGCTTGAGAGCCGTCGGGTCGCCGCCGCCGACAACGCGGTCAACGATTTGTTCGTTCGCACACATCAGGAACGTCGGAAAACTTTCAACTTTCAACTGGTCGCGGACGAGTTCAGGGAACTTGGACGCGTCAATGGTCTCGACGGGATACCCTTCAGAAATCAACTGTTGGACAAGCGGAGCAACTTGGATACACGCCGGACAATTCGGCGTTGTAACGAGAAGCAATGACGGCTCGGATGCCGCAGAAATCTTTGCACAAACAGCGAAAAAGAGAACGAGCGAAATCCGAAACGTCCAAAGCATATAATCCTCCGTGAGTGTAACAGGTACTTCCTTGTACCGCGGCGAAGTATAACGGAAAATCGGTTTTACAGCAAGAGCAAATTTTGCCCTTGTATCTTTCGGGAATCATTTATAGAGTACAGGCAATATGGACAAGAAATACGAATCACCGTTTATTCATTTTGTTCGTGCCGGTATCCTTTTGACCGCACTGATTGCGGTGCCGGGAGCGGCACTATGCTGGAACATCGTACCGCAGGATTGGTTGCGGTACAAAGACGATGTTGTTCCGCCGTTGTCCGCCTGTGTTTTTGAAGATACGGAAGAAGAAGCACCAAAATTGTCCATAGCAATGGACAATGGAGAATGGGGAATTGAGAAGAACGAAGCGGTGACCGTCCACTCTTCTGTGCCGTCTCCCGTGCCGGCGGAGTTGGCACCGAAAACAACATCGCAGTTTGTTTCTCCGCAATATGTTCCCCTGCCAAGTTTTGCCGAACGTGAAGAAACGTTGAAACAGTTGGGAGCGAAGTATTACCGGTTAGAAAAATGGGGCAGCAAAGGCGGATTATACCGGTTTTCGTGTTATGTTTCGCCGCCGGGACCGGAACGGTATCAGAAGTATTTTCAGGCGATTGACACTGATGAACTTCGGGTGGTCGAAACCGTCATCGGAGAAATCGCCCAATGGCGGAACGGCAGAAAATAACACCGGGCGGAGCGTTAGACCTCTTGCATTTCATCTTTTATTCGCATAAAATCAGGAGGATAGGCCAGTTTCTGATGAATAAAAATGAATCCGTCTGACACCCAACCGAGTTCCTTCCGTAATATCAGGGAAATTATTGAATCGCTTGCCGTTGCACTGGCATTGGCGTTTTTCTTCAAAGCGTTTGCCGCCGAGGCGTTCGTGATACCGACCGGCTCAATGGCTTCAACCCTGATGGGACGGCACAAAGACGTTCAATGCGGACAGTGCGGGTTCCCTTTCCAAATCAGTGCGTCCGAAGAATCGAACGACGGTACCGACCGACCGCGGGACGGACTGCCCCGTGTCGTTGCCGGGACTTGTCCGCAGTGCCGATACACAATGTATGTCGGTGCCGACAATGCCGCTCAAAAAACATTTCTTTCGTTCAGCGGCGACCGAATCTTCGTCGATAAAAGCAGGTTTGATTTTCACGCTCCGCAGCGTTGGCACGTTACTGTTTTTCGTTATCCCGGCAAGACGCAGATAAACTACATCAAACGTCTTGTCGGTTTGGAAAACGAAAGTATTTTTATTTCCAACGGCGATATTTTCGTGAAAAAGTTGGCAGCGGGATTGGTTCCGTCCGGTACCGGTATCGGCTATCAAATTCAACGCAAACCGCTGTCCGCTTTACAAGCGATGATGCGCCCTGTGGACGACAACGATTACGTTCTGCCGGAGTTGCTGAAACTCGGCTGGATGCCGCGGTGGTACAGTGCAGACAATAGTTGGAAACGTTCGGAAGATTGTAAATCGTTTGACTGTACCGAAGCGGGCGAACATTGGTTGACTTACCGGAACGTTGAGCCGTCGTCGTCGGACTGGTCCTACTTGTCCGCCGGGAAGATGCCGCCGCAGGGTGCCGTCAATAATCCGCAACTGATTACCGATTTTGTCGGCTATAATTCCGGTATTACAGATTCCAAGCAGTACAATACCGGGCAAACCGTGGCAATGCGGGACGTGAATCATAACGGTAAAGTTCTGAAAGAACATTTCGTTACACAGTCAGGGTTCGGTTTAGGGTTGAACTGGGTCGGCGACCTCGCACTGTCAAGCCGGATTACAATACAAAAACCGGGCAATTATCTCCTCTTCAAACTTGTCAAAGGCGGTGTCAATTTCCTATGCCGGATTGACCTGCGGACAGGACAAGCAGAACTGTCAATACAGGACTGTCCCCAATTTGCTCCGGTTTTGGTGCAAACACCGCTTCTCGGTACCGGGACGTTTGACGTGATGTTTATCAACTGCGACGAGGAACTGCGGCTTGTTGTCAACGGCAAAGAAATCACAACCGGTCAAGGACGGTACGATACGTTGTGTGAACCGGGCGGAGTGCTGCCGCGTGATAGAAGCCCGAACGAATTGGATTTGCAGCCGGCGGCAATCGGCGTTCAGGATGCGGCGGTAAAAGTCGAACACCTGAAAGTCCAGCGGGATTTATATTACATTGCTTGCAACGAAAATTCCAATGATAATACCCAGTGCGATTTACGGTATTCGCCGTTTCACAGTGAATATCCGTTGACGGAGAACACGGTTGCGTCCATCCTTTCTTCGCCTGACCGGTGGGGAAATTTCGGCAAAACGAACGTTGTTCGGTTCGACTTGAAAGACGACGAATTTCTGATGCTCGGCGACAACAGCGCGAAAAGCAAGGACAGCCGGTTATGGACGACGGACGGAATACCGTGTTATGTTCCGCGAAATCTGCTCATCGGCGAAGCGGTATTCGTGTATTGGCCTCACGGATTGCGGATACCGGGAACAAACATTGCGTTGATTCCGAATGTTAAGAAAGTGCGGATGATAAAGTAGCGGAGGTCATACTCACCGAAGTTTTTCATACCGCCTTTGAACGGGTTGTTCGGACGGTATGATCCCTATTGCTATGTTCGAGAAGATCTTGCGTAAGATTCCGGTGATGAAACGCTTCGCCGTTGACCGTTGACAGCAGAATTATCCCGGCATACAATCACCTTTTGCTTTTAGTTCCTGTACGATTTTGTTTTGACAGCCCGTGCCGCAAAAGAACCCGAAATATCCTCATCAATCGCCGGAAAAATCAGAACCGTCCGCATCGCAGAAGGCGTGGGGCGGTGTTTTTACCGAAAAAACCGACGGCAGAGTTGAACTGTTCACCGAAAGTATCAGTTTCGACCGCGTTCTTTACGAAGTTGACATCCGCGGTTCCGTTGCTCACGCCCGGATGTTGAACGATGTCGGGTTGTTAACGGAACACGAATTCAAACAAATTGAACACAGTCTGCTTGAAATCCGCCGGGAAATCGAAACCGGTACGTTTCCGTTCAATATTGAGTTTGAAGATATTCATATGCACATCGAACACGCCCTGATTGAAAAAATCGGCGATACAGGGCGGAAACTGCATACGGCACGGAGCCGGAACGACCAAGTGGTAACCAATTTGCGGCTTTGGATTCGCGATTCTATTGACCGTATCTGTAACCGTCTGCTTGACTTGCAGGCGGCGTTCGTCGGACGCTGCGATAACGACTTTGATGTCATTCTTCCCGGCTACACACACTTGCAGCGGGCGCAGCCGGTGCTTGCCCCGCACGTTTGGCTGGCGTACTGTGAGAAGTTTGAGCGGGACAAACAACGGCTTAAAGATTGCCGCAAACGGGTCAACATTCTGGGACTCGGTGCCGCCGCTCTTGCCGGTACGAGTTTGCCGATTGACCGAAAAAAAACTGCCGAATACTTGGGTTTTGAGGATATTGCCGCTAACAGCATTGACGTTTCCAGCGACAGGGATTTTGTTCTTGAAGCGGCGTTTTGCCTGACAGAAACTGCCTTGCATTTAAGCACGTTTGCCGAAGAATGGGTTCTTTGGTCAACGTCCGAATTTTCGTTTCTGCGTCCGCCGCAAGCATTTTGTACCGGTTCGTCCATTATGCCGCAGAAAGTCAATCCCGATGTATTGGAACTCATTCGGGGCAAGACCGCCCGCGTCGCCGGAAACTTACAAACACTGATTGTTCTGACCAAAGGACTGCCGCTGGCGTACAACCGGGATTTGCAGGAAGACAAGGTGCCGATTTTTGATTCGTTTAACACGGTGGAATCGGTACTGTCGTTAGCCGCCCCGCTGGTTGAAGGGGCTGTACTGAACCGGGAAGCGATTGCCGAACGGTTAGACCGCGGTTATCTGGACGCAACGGTGCTGATGGAATATCTGATTCTGCAAGGTGTTCCGCAGCGGACGGCACACGGCATTGTTGGACGTTTAGTTCGGCTTGCGATGGACAAACAAGTACCGCTGGCGAAACTGCCCTTATCTGAGTTTCATCAAGTTCACGAAGGATTCGATGATAACGTGTTCAATGTTCTCGGTGCGAAAAATGCGGCAGCGGCAATGAAAAGTTACGGTTCAACGGCACCTGACCAAGTCCGGTTGCAGATTGACCGGTGGAAGGCGAAAATAGATGCCGTTTATCAGAAAACGGCGTAAATATATTTCGATGTACTCAACCGGAATTATTGTACAGAATGAACGGATTGCGGAACTAACGTTTCGCTTGGCATTGGAAACAGAAGAGCGTTTGCCGCTGGTGAATGCCGGACAATTTGCGATGCTGCGTTTGCCGCGCCGCTCCGACCCGCTGCTCGGCAGACCGCTTGCGGTGTACCGCTGCACGGAACACCGTTTGGAAGTCGTTTATCTGGTCGTCGGGAAAATGACGGAACGTTTGGCGGAACAACAGAACGGCAACACTCTGGAATTTTGGCTGCCGCTTGGTAACGGATTTCCAGAATCAACCGCCGAACATACGATAATGGTCGCCGGCGGTATCGGACAAACGCCGTTTCTGATGCTTGCTGAAAAGCGGGATTTGCAAAACCCTGCCCGTTATACCTTGCTTTACGGCGCAAGAACGAAGAGCCGGATTGCGTGTATGGACGACTTCCGGCGAACCGGCATTGATGTCCGTATAGCGACGGATGACGGTTCCGAAGGACATCACGGATTTTCTACGGACCTAATTGAGCGGGTGTATCGTCCCGGCGAATCGACCCGACTGCTGTGCTGCGGTCCGAAACCGATGCTGTATGTTGTGTTCAAAATTGCCGAAAAACTTGGTTTGCCGTGTTATGTTTCGCTGGAAACGCCGATGAGTTGCGGATTAGGAATCTGCTACGGCTGTGTTGTGAAATATAAGGATAATCCTGACACCGATGAATGGGACTACCGGCGAACTTGCAAGGACGGTCCCGTGTTTAATGCGTATCGGCTGCGTTGGGACGATTGATATACTCTGTCCTGCCACAAGTTAGTATTTTCAATTTTTCTAGGAAATCTATTAACCTCTGACGGGTTCGTCAGCCGCAGGGGCTGCTTTTCAATGCCCGTTAAAAAAGGACTGGTCAGGCAAAATCTGAACAACGGGAATTCTGTTGATATAGATTTTTTGCCCCTCTTGCAATTTATTTTTTCATATTTTACAATTCTCCCAATTCGGCAATTTCGCCGAATATTTAGCCCAAAAGGAACTAACATATCGTAAGCATTTTATAAATCGAATTTTGCGTTCAGTTGCCCAAAGGCAATTTACCACCTTGAACCGAAAGGTTCTTGTCGTAGAGGCAACATCGAAAGGACGCTCCCCGTTTGGGGAGTGCCCTGCCGTTGTTGTAATGCGTGCCTGTGGTAAGGTGAAAGTAGCAATATCGGAATCAGGCACTCTTTCTTTTTTATCAACTCTTGAAAGTTTTCCGTGTTCCAAATCGCAAACGGTTTATTCTGCCGATACGCGGTTCCGCTAGCCAATGGAGAGAATTCAATGTTTCAGGTTCCCGTTTTGTTTGCTTTCGTTCCTTTTGCTTCTCCGGTAATACTTGGAGTTATCGCCGTCGTCATTTTCGTGTTTATGTTTTTGAGCAAGTCGCGGTCAGGATTTTCGTTGTCAACATACTACGTCATCAAAGAATGGCGGGTATCAAGACAACCCGATACCGAAGGCAACTTCGTGAAGATTGTCGGAAGACAAGAAGGACTCATTTCGTTTATCGCAACATTGTTCGGTATCGACCCAACAATTACGATGAAAGCCGACAGTAAGAATTTCTCGCTTATTTCGCGAACATTTTTTGGTTTCACAACACGGCACATTCCGCTGAAACAAGTCAGCGAAACGCAGTGCGGTTTTCGGTATCCTTGGCTGGGACCGATCATTTTATGCCTGCTCGGTTTGTTTTCGTTATTCGGCAGTTTATACGCATCTGCTAACGGTGGCGGTGTCGCTGTAGGGTTTATATTTTTCCTCGTTGGCATTGCTTTCATAGTAGCAGGCGTATTCATCTACATATATAATCGGTTTCTGCTTGTCGGCGTTGGAACAACCGGCGGGACAGGACTGGCGTTTGCGCAATTCCGTCCATCGTTTATTGAAGGGCAGCGAATTGATATGCAAGCGGCGGAGCAGGTCGGCGAACTAATCCGGCTGTTAGTTGATACAAAGAACAATGACAGCCGTCCCGTAACACCGCCGTAAGTACCGAGACAGTGAGCGTTATCACGGTAACAAAAGAACCGTAATCTGCCGTCTGCGCAGGCAGATTCCAATACCCGGTGATGATATGGTGCAAACCGATACCGCAAAACATCGCCGCGATAGATGTCGGGAAAGCAAGCAGGATGAATAGATAGATGATTTTGCGTGGCATAGATAATCCCTCTTCGATGCGAGATGATACTGTCGTAACCGTTTTAATGGTGATGTCAAGAGAGGAATCGCTGTATTCAAGTGGACACAAAGATTTCAGGCAGCGAACCGGCTTGTTTTTTATTTCCGATGTGGTATCCTTCCGGTGTTAAATATCGCAATGAGGAGTCGCCATTATGAAACGACGTGATTTTTTGCATTGTTCGGCAACGGCAGTTGCCGCCGCATCGTTTGTCTTTCCGCTTTCAGTCGTTCGTGCCGATGAAGCACCGAAAACATCGGCGGTGAAATTGCAGTTTTCGGAAGACGGAACGTTCAAAATCGCTCAATTCACCGACACGCATTACCGCAGCGATAAAAAAGACATTGCCTTTGAGTCGGTCAAATTGATTGCCGAAACGCTTGAAGCGGAAAAGCCGCAACTCGCTGTTTTCACCGGCGATATTGTTGTTCACGACCCCGACACGAAACGCGGTTGGGACGATATTCTTTCACCGTGCATTGAACAAAAAATCCCCTTCGCCGTTGTGCTGGGCAATCACGACCACGAAAGGGCGACGCTGCCGCCGCGGAGAATCGTCGATTACATTGCCGAAAAACCGTTTAGTGCAACGCAAGCCGGACCCGAAAATGTTTTTGGAGCGAGCAATTACATCTTGGAAATTTGCGATGGCGATAAGGTCGGCTCACTTCTTTATTGCCTCGATTCCAACGCTTACAACAATCTCAATCCTCAAACCCGTTTGAATGGTTACGATTGGTTTCGGCAATCACAAATCGAGTGGTATAAAAAGCAAAGTGCCGGATACAAACAAAAAAACGGCGGCAAGCCGATTCCCGCGTTGGCGTTCTTTCATATTCCGCTCAACGAATATGGCGAAATGATTCATTTCAAAACGTTCATCAATGAACAAAACGCAACGGTCAAACCGCGGGGTAAGAATATTATTGCCGGAGTCCGCAATGAATGGGAATGTCCCGGTGCCGTCAATTCAGGGATGTTTGCCGCAATGCTGGAATGCGGCGATGTAATGGGAACGTTCGTCGGACACGACCACGTCAATGATTACGTCGCTCTGCACAACGGCATTGCGTTGGGATACGGACGCTGGTCAGGAACGAAAACGACTTATGGTTCCGATAAGATGAAACACGGTTCGCGAATCATTGAACTCAAAAAGGGCGGCGAACGTTCGTTCAAAACGTGGGTTCGGGTGCGCGGCGGTGAAAAAATTGCCGACATTCAAGTCCCGCAGGATTTACTGGAAAAAAAGTGATACGGCACAAGACGATGTGTTCTGCCGGTGAACTAAACGCCGTCGTGATTGACCGAGTCGAATCACTCATTTTCATTTCTCCCTTCAATAGTTAATATCTAAATCTCTTTGCATTCGTGAGTAATCCGCCACAAGAAATGCTCGAAAAAGTTGAGATTGTAATCAATTTAGCATTTCAAAATCCCAAATTGCTGCGATACCGGGACTATTACGGCGTAAATACAGTGATCGGCGGAGACTATAACAACACTATGCAAATAGGGGATTTTTAATTGTTTTTATAAAACGGCGGCACAAGTGCCGCTGCTAATATACGATGGACAGCCGCTGCTGGTTATTTTTTCTGTTCCTTGCGTTCTTTGATAATCGTTTCCTGTATGTTGTTCGGCACCTTCTTGTATTTCAGAAACTCCATCGAAAACGTTCCCTGTCCCTGCGTCATTGAGCGCAAGTTCGTACTGTATCCAAACGTCTCCGCCAACGGTATCTCCCCTTCAATCCGGCAAACCGCGCCTATCGTTTCCGTAATGTTGATTAAACCCCGCCGGGAGTTTAAGTCGCCGACAACATTACCCTGAAACTGACTCGGACATTCAATCTCCAACCGCATTATCGGTTCCAATAATGTCGGCTTCATCCGAGGAAACGTCTCCCGTAACGCCGTATGCGCACAGATACGAAACGCTAAATCCGAACTGTCAACATCGTGATACGAACCGTCGTCAACCAATATGTGCAAACTGACCACCGGGTAACCCGCCACCGGTCCCTTCTCCAAACTCTCGCGGAAACCTTTTTCAATCGCCGGTATGTAATTATTTGGTATCACGCCGCCGACAATCTTTTCCTCAAACTGAAACGTCTCCGTTACCGGTTCTTCCGCACCGGTTTCTTTGTTCCGTCTCGTTTCAGGAAGTACCGACATCCTGCCGCAGATATGAGCATATTGTCCCGAACCGCCGGACTGCTTCTTGTGCTTAATATCAAAATCAACCGCCTGCGTCGGTGCCTCCCGGTAATTCACCTTCGGCGGCGATGTTTCCACATCAACTTTGTATTCCCGCCGAATCCGCTCAACATACACGTCCAAATGCAACTCGCCCATCCCTGCCATCAGCGTCTCACCGCTTTCCGGGTCAGTGCTAATCGACAGTGTCGGGTCTTCCTTGCGGAACCGGTACAATGCCTTGCTTAACTTATCCGCATCCTTCGTTGCCTTCGATTTGACGGCAATCTGAATCACCGGCTCCGGCACAAACATATTCTCTAATGCGCAGAAATCCTTTTCCGACGAAAACGTGTCGCCGGACGAACAATCGATGCCAATCACGGCAACGATGTCGCCCGCTTCCGCCAAATCAATTTCCTCCCGGCTGTCGGCGTGCATACGGAAAATTCGGCTAATCCGCTCTTTTTGCGATGTTCGTTGATTGTAATACGTTTCGCCCTTTGCCAGTGTCCCCTGATAAATCCGCATAAACGTCAGCGTGCCATACGGGTCTTCGACTATCTTAAACGCCATTGCCACTGCCGCGGCATTGAGGTCGGCAGACAACGGCATTTTCGCATCGGGGTCTTTCGCATCACTGCCGTACTTATAAGCGTGATAATCATTATCCAGCGGCGAGGGCAGATACCGACCGATTGCATCCAAGAGCGGCTGCACGCCCTTGTTCTTGTATGCCGTTGCCAGAAAGACCGGCGTTAATTCTCTTGACCAAACGGCTTTGCGGATGACTTCGTGAATCAATTCGACCGGCGGTTCCTTTTCTTCAAGGAGCATTTCCATTAACTCGTCGCTGAACATTGCCAACGCTTCGAGCATTTCCTGCCGCTGTTTTTTCGCTTCGTTTTTCAGAGCGTCGGGAACAGGTTCGCAGCGGACTTTTTCGCCCTGCTGTCCGTCAAAATACACGGCACGCTGTTCGACCAAATCGACTACGCCCTCGAAATTCTGCTCTTTGCCGATGGGGATTTGTATCAGAACAGCGTTGCAGTCGAGTTTTTCTTTGAGTTGTTTGGTTACCCGATACGGGTCGGCACCGGTTCTGTCCATTTTGTTGACCAACGCCAGCCGGGGAACGCGGTACCGTTTCATCTGCCGGTCAATCGTGATGCTTTGTGCCTGTACACCGCCGACGCTGCACAGAACGAGAACGGCTCCGTCGAGAACACGCAAAGAGCGTTCCACTTCAACGGTGAAATCGACGTGACCGGGCGTGTCAATCAGGTTGATGGTGTTTTCACCCCATTTTACGGACGTGGCGGCGGAAGCGATGGTGATACCCCGTTCTTGTTCGAGTTCCATCGAGTCCATTGTGGCACTGCCGTCGTGGACTTCGCCGATTTTGTATGTTTTTCCGGTGTAAAAGAGAATTCGCTCCGACAGAGTCGTTTTGCCGGAGTCGATGTGGGCGGAGATACCGATATTGCGGACGTTGGCGATGTTTGACATATTCTTTTTAGCCGCAACCGCTTGTGGTGCGGTTTTAACGGCGGGTTCTTGCAGTGTTAACATTGTAAATTGTAGCGTCTTTTTGTTTTTTGCAAAGGAACGTTCATTTTACCACAATACAAAAAATTGTATAGGGGCGAGACGGTGTGTTTCACAATTCAAAACTGAATTTTTAACGGGGTTGTATTTATCTGCCGGTTCGGTACAATGCTCTTTTATCCACTATCTGCCACCCCTGCCTACTCAATGCACAAATTTCTCAATCAACTCAAAGACAACGAAAAGGTTGAAGACATCTTTTTGATTTCCGATAAACAACTGCGGACAAACAAGAACGGCAATTTTTATATGCAGTTCAACATCTCGGACAAGACCGGCGTGATGAACTGCCGGCTGTGGAACGCCGATGAAGAACTGTTCTACCAATTTGACAACGAGGAATACGTTCTCATCCGCGGTGCAACGCAGCGGTTTCAAGGTGCGCTGCAATTTATCGCCGTTAAACTGGCGAAGGTTGAAGGGGAAGCGTTGAAGGACGTTAACGAAGCGGATTACCGGCGGCTTAACTCCGTTGACATTCCGAAGAAGAAAGCCCGCCTCGCTGAACTGCTGCGTGCGATACAGCAGCCGGAACTGCGAAACCTCGCGGACTGTTTTCTGATTGATGATGCGTTTATGGAGCAATTCTGCAAGGCACCTGCCGGCGTGAAACTGCACCACGCTTATGCCGGCGGTCTGCTGGAACACACCGTTCAAGTAATGGAACTGGCGTACCAAATCGGCAAACTATATCCTGATTTGAACAGCGATTTGCTGTCGTTCGGGGCGTTTTTGCACGACATCGGCAAGACGAAAGAGTTGGCGGCGGATAACGGATTTGTTTATACCGACATTGGACAAATGCTCGGTCATCCGTTTCTCGGTGTTGAAGTGCTGAACGCCAAAATTGCCGAAACAGAAAAGTTGATGAGTGAGCCGTTCCCTACAGAAACGGCGATGTTTCTGAAACATTTTTTGATTTCGCATCACGGTACTTACGACAACCAAAGTGCGAAATTGCCGATGACGCTTGAAGCGATGACGCTGCATTTTCTTGATTCGATTGACTCGAAGATTGCCGAGTTTCGCAAGTACATAATGAACGACCCGAATTACGGGTCTCATTGGACGGACTACATACCGGGCATCGAACGGAAACTGTACAAAGGCGAACGTCCCGTCTAGCCGGTCGGTATTTAGCCCGTCTGTTTGATGATGGGATTAGCGGGGGCTTCGGTCCGACAGCAAGTTTTTTTCCTAACAAAAGTTTTTTAATTCCGTATAGATGAATAGGACATTCATTACCATTACGGAGTTTCCAATGACCACGACTATTCTTTCCTGATTTGCCGAATTTCTCAAAGCG
>JAISJZ010000211.1 GCA_031261125.1 Planctomycetaceae bacterium
AATGCGGGAGACTCCGTCTTGACGGAAAAAATCAGCCGTCAGGATAAAAAAAAATCCACTTTTCCCCCTTTTTTAAGAAAAACTCGTCCTCCCTATTGCGTATTTTTTTTTTTTTGATAGAATATGGGGGGTTAATAGAGGTTCCCATAAAAACAAGTGCGGTTTGATTTAACCAACGCTTCCTACCGGGTTCTCAAACGGGCGGCACTCAAACGGCTGCCCGATACGTCATCGGAGATTTCCGCCGCAAAAGTGCTGCTGTCGCTCTTTGAGGAAGAAGAGTGCCTCGCTGCCGCACAACTCGCCGATGCCGGTGTTACCTTTGCGCAGTTTGAAACCGAACCCGCTACATTGGAACAAGATGCCGAAGCGAATACGCACAGCAAAGTCCGGTTTTATCTCGATGACGAACCGGTTGACCTCGGTCGCATCACCCGTGAATTGGAATCGGCACTGGAAATCGTTGTACTACGGGCAGCCGGTCAAAACGGCTCGGAACGTCCTTGCCGTGTTCCTGCCGGCAAGGGCGTGGTTAATCGGGATACGCTGTATTTTCCGGCGTTTTCCCTGGCAACAAAACATCTTCTTCTTGCGGCAGTTCTTGACGAAGGATATACCGGCAATTTCCTTCGCGGACACGGTTTAGATGCTGCTGAGTTGTTTCAAAAAGCGGAGAATAATAAAAAAATTGACGATGAAAAATTGCTCATTGACAATGAGATAAGTGCTGCTTGCGATGATTTGGCAAACGGAAATAATTGTCAATTATCAACGAACAATGAGCAATTTCCGCCGTCCTTGTTCCGTGTTATTGATGCGGCGGCGAACCGGTGCCGGGAAGGAATCCGCGTCATCGAGGATTACGTCCGCTTTGTGCTTGATGATGCGGCGTTGACCCGGCGATGTAAGGAATTCCGGCACACGTTTCAGGACGTACTGGCAACGCTGCCGATGAATGAATATCTTGAACATCGCGATACAGAACACGATGCCGGTACGGACATTGAAGGACAAAACGAATACCGGCGGACAACACTTACCGATGTTTTGACGGCAAACTTCGCCCGAATTCAAGAATCGCTGCGGAGTATCGAGGAATACTCGAAAATTATAACCCCCGATACAGCCCGGCAGTTTGAGCAACTGCGGTACCGCTCTTATACGCTGCATAAAGTTGCTGCTGCCTGCCGGCAAACGGTGGGGTTAAACAATAGTAATGATGGTGCCGCGGAATTGAATGAGGTGGCACATCGGCAGCAACTCCTTAATGCCGCAAAAATTTACGCTCTGCTGGATTGCCGAAACAATGAGGAACATTTTAAGACGGCAGTCGATGCACTTATTAACGGTGGCGTGGACATCATTCAGTTGCGGGACAAAACGGCGGCGGAACGGGCAATTTTAGCCCGAAGCAAAATCTTGAAAGAGCGGATTGCGGTACTGGAAAAGGATGTGTTATTTATAATGAACGACCGCCCCGATTTGGCGGTACTAGCCGACGCGGACGGCGTACATATCGGACAGGACGAACTGTCCGTTGCGGCTGCCCGAAAAATTATCGGTACGGGAAAACTGGTCGGCGTTTCAACGCACAATATCGGACAAGCGCGGCAAGCGGTGCTGGACGGAGCGGACTACATCGGCGTTGGTCCCGTGTTTGCGTCGGCAACGAAACATTTTACCGAACAGGACATTGCCGGTCTTGACTATTTGAAAGAAATTGCGGCGGAGAACATAGCAGTACCGGCATTCGCCGTCGGCGGCATCACGCCGGAAAACGTCAACGATGTTGCCGCAACGGGCATCCGCCGTGTTGCGTTGAGTTCTGCGCTGTTAAATGCGGAGAACATTCAGCAAACGGCGGGGCAGGTCATTGCTGAATTACTTCCGCGGAGTTAAGTTCGGTACAGCCACACCGGGCGCGGTGTCCTCGATATTCAAAATCTTGATGTCCGTAACCGTCGGGTCGAGTTTCCGCAACTCTTCAATCGTAATGTCCGGCGTACCGGTGAGCGGCGGATTCGGAATCGGCAACTGCGTTGCCGGTATTGGTGCCGGCGGTACCGGAAGTATTTCCGGGGTAGTGAACGGCATCGTTTCAATCGTCCCCGGTGCCGGTGTTTTCGGTGCTGGTGTTTCCCATTTATTTACCGGCGTTCCTTTCGTTCCTTTGAGGATTTCATCAATGTTCGGCGGCGTTTCGCCGTTGTCGAGTCCCTCGAATCCATCGAGCAAATCCGGCGATGTTTCCGGTCGTCCGATGGTTTTCGTCGGTCCGGCAGTACCAGCGATTGGCACCGTGGTACCGAAATTGCCGGTATTAGCAAACGGTATTTCGTCTCCGTAAGGATTACGGGAGGAGTAAAACACGGAACCGGCGCGGTATGCCGGGTCGCAGCCGCGGTAGTCCGCTTCTCTATCCAAATAACCCGGTACGCAATAATCGCAGGGCGAACCGCACATTCTACAGCCGGCGGCTGTGAGGGGGATTAACAACGCAACGAAAAAAACGGATGAACGGGTCATAGCAAGGGGAGACGGAAAAACAGATACCGTTTGGGAAAAATAATCCGCCGACGCAGCGGATTACTAAATCCTATATCGGCGTTAAATCCGTTATAATCCGCAAAATTTTCCTATTTTCCAAAAATTTCTGAAAAACTGAAATTTAACGGCATAAACGGGAAACACAGTTTCCCGCCCGCGGACAGATTTGACGTGAACAGTTTTACGGGACAATGCTTTCACCGCCGAAACGGGTTGACAACGCCTTTAAGACGTTAACATCCATCGTTTCCGAATGGAAATGGACCGACCCGTCACCAAAAAGGAAATTTGCGCCGCCGGGATGTTCACTCGAAAAACCGTGCGGACTGCCGTTCTTCTTGCCCAGCGGTCTGCCTTCGGTGTCGTTCGTTGAACCGACCAACATCGCTGGAAAACATCCGTCATTCGGCGGCATTCCAACCCACGTTTGTTTGCCGGTTTTGCTTGTGCGCTCGCCGACAAACAATGTGTTGCTCAAACCGTCGATAACCGCAGCAAAGTTTAAGCAACTGTTGTGATAAAACACGCCGTCGGTTTCAAAAACCGTATGCGGATTCGTTTCGGCAAACTCCTCCGCATCATCCGTATCAAACGTTCCGAAATTGGCAACGTAATTGGCAAGGGCGAATTCCATTTTGTCATCGTGTTCCCCGTGTCTGTGTTCTTCCTCGTCTTTGTGTCCGTGCAGTTCCTCAAATTCTTCAATCGTGTAGGTTTGTTTCGTTTGCGGGTCAGACGGACAGCGGAACAGTTTCAGCACCGCGATTCGTGCCGCATCGTTTGCTGCATCGGAAACGGGTTTGTCATAATGAATGAAGTTGCTTTGAACGTTGCTCTGTTCGACGAACGGCAGGATTGCCGCTGCCCACGCCCAGCCGGGATTGCCGAGCGGGTCGGGATTGTTGTGAGCATCATAGCCGAACCAAGCGGCAGGTAAAGCGTTGTGAACGCCGTGATAGTTATGCAGGGCGATGCCGATTTGTTTCAAGTTGTTCGTGCAGGACATTCGGCGGGCGGCTTCCCTTGCGGCTTGAACAGCAGGCAGAAGCAGTCCGATGAGAACGCCGATGACTGCAATCACGACGAGCAACTCAACGAGAGTGAAAGCGTTTTGTTTAGCCCGTTTGCTTTGGAAACGGTTCTGTATTTTCCCAAGGAAAACGGCTAAAAAGGGTATTGTGTATGTAAGGATGAACATTGTAAAATCTCCGCAGCAATACACACGATTCACCGCGCACGGGGAACGTGTTCGTGAAAAAAGAAGGAACAGAACGTTACCAATTATCCGTTAAGAACCGGCGGAGCGCGGCACGGAGGCAAGACGGCTGCTTTGAACGTTGTCAATTTAGCCGGGCGGCTGTACCGCCGATATTCAGAAACGTTAAAGAGATACAACGGTTCAATCTGCTGATGTTGCAAAACCGTCGAATGAATGGCATCGCAAATCGAACAATCACCGGTTTGCTCCGAATGATGTTCGCTGTGATGGTGCAGAACCGGCAGGGCAACGAAGGCAAAAAGATGAGCGGCAAGCAATCCGCAAAAAATTGCCTGACGGACGTTGAAGCGGATGTTGCGCAGAAAACCGGGCAGCATATCACCATTATACTTGAACCGGTCGAAAAAGTCAAGAAGAGATAAATGTGCAATAAAATAACGCTTGCAATAATCTGAAAAAGCGGTAAAATTACGCTTTACTCCTTATTTTCCAAAACTTTTTTGAGAAAGGTTTATCCTGTGTCTGTCAGTAAAATCGACTTCCTTTTTAACCCCAAGTCCATCGCCGTTGTCGGGGCTTCCACCAAGCCCGGCACTGTTGGAAACGACTTGCTCAACAACCTCGTCAAAGACAAATTCGTCGGCGATGTCTATCCGGTGAATCCCAAAGCCGACGAAATTCACGGCTTGAAGGTCTATAAGACACTCGCCGATATTCCCGGCAACGTTGACCTCGCCGTCCTGTGCCTCAATGCTAAATTCGTTCTCGATACCGTTGACCAGTGCAAAGCGAAGGGTGTCAAAGGTCTCGTGATTATTTCCGCCGGGTTCAAAGAATCCGGTCACGACGGTGCCGAACTCGAAAAGCAGTTGACCGCCAAAGTCCGCGAAGCCGGTATCCCGCTCATCGGTCCGAACTGCCTCGGCGTGATTAACCCGTACATCAATCTGAACGCCTCGTTTGCGGCGAAAATCGCTCTCAAAGGACATCTCGGTTTTGTCAGTCAATCCGGTGCGTTGTGTACCTCCGTTCTCGATTACGCCGAAGACCGCCAACTCGGTTTCAGCAAATTCGTGTCTTTCGGAAACAAAGCCGATGTCAGCGAAACGGATTTGATCGAATACCTCGCCGACGACCCCGGCACGAAAGCAATCGCCCTCTACCTCGAAAGTATCGGCAACCCGCAAAAATTCATCGAAGTTGCCGCCAAGACATTCTGGGAAAAAGGCAAAATTATCCTCTGCCTGAAATCCGGTCGCAGTGCCGAAGGTGCCAAAGCCGTCAGTTCGCACACCGGTTCGTTGGCGGGCGGCGATGCCGAATACGAGGCAATCCTGAAACAAGCAGGCGTGCAGCGGGTTACGACGATTGCCGAATTGTTCGACCTCGCCTCGCTTTACACCACACAACCGTTGCCGAAGGGCAACAAGTTGGCGATTATCACCAATGCGGGCGGTCCCGGTATTATGGCAACCGATGCGGCGATTAGTGCCGGTTTGAAGTTGGCGCATCTTTCCGAAGCAACTGAAGCCGCTCTGAAACCGAAGTTGCCCGAAGCCGCTGCGCTGCATAATCCGGTCGATGTTATCGGCGACGCACACAGCGACCGGTATCAAGCGGCAATCGAAATCACGATGGCTGACCCCGATGTCGATATGGGCGTGGTGCTGTTGACTCCGCAATCAATGACGGACGTTGATAATTGCGGCAAACTTTTGCCGGAAGTCATCAAGAAAACCAGCAAGCCGGTCGTCGGTGCGTTTATGGGCGTGCAACAAGTTGCCGAAGGCGTGAAATACCTCGTTGAACAGGGTATTCCGAACTATGCGTTCCCGGAAGATGCCGTGAAGTCGCTTGCATCGGCATACAAGTTGGTCGAAATGAAAAACCTCAAAGACCGGACTTACGTTGAGTATAAGGACGTGGACGTTGCGGCGGCAAAGAAGGTGATTGACGGTTATCTTTCCGGCGGCGTTACGGAGAAGTATCTGACGCAAGCAGAAGCGAGACCGATTTTCGAGGCGTACAAATTGCCGCTGCTCAAAAGCGGCATTGCCACGAGTGCGGACGAAGCGGCGAAAATCGTTTCGGGCATCGGCAGCAAGGTCGTGTTGAAGGTGATGTCGGGGGACGTGAAGCACAAGTTCGATGCCGGCGGCGTGATTTTGAACGTCGAAGGTGCGGACGGTGCCAAGGCGGCTTACGACAAGATTTATGCGAACATTGCCAAGAACGTGCCGGGAGCAAAGATTGACTCGATTTTGATTGAGCAGATGGCTCTTGAAGGCGATGAAGTGATTATCGGTTGCAGCCGCGGCGGTTTAGGACCATTGATGATGTTCGGTCTCGGCGGAACGTTCGTCGAGTTGTTCAAGGACGTTCAGTTCCGTTTGGCTCCGATGTGGAAAACGACGGCGGAGGAAATGGTGCGTTCGATTAAATCGTTCAAGAAATTGGACGGCTTCCGCGGCACCCCGAAGCGGGACATTGCGGCGGTGATCGACGTAGTCTTGCGGACATCGGCAATGGTCGTGAACCATCCCGAAATCGCGGAGTTCGACATCAACCCGCTGATCGTTCACGCCGAAGGCAAAGGGGCAAGCGTCGCCGATAGCCGCGTGCAGTTGCGGAAGAAGTAATTTATCCGTTGCTTTGTCAACGGATATTTGCCCCGCCGCTCGTCGGCGGGGTTTGTTTGATAATATAATGTCCATAGAACCATTTAGCCGATTAGATAACGAACCGGAAGTTCGGAAACGTCTCTTGCCGTATTGCCGATTAGAAACCGGCAATATTTGGTGCGATGCCGTTTCGGGACACAAAGTCGGTGTTTTGGATGCGACAAAGCAAAGCGATATAGAGAAAATCTTTGACAACGAAAAAGTAACGCTTTCCGTTCAAGACCCGCCGTATAATGTCGCTGTCGGTTCAGAAAATACCGTCAATCTGTTTCAGTGGACATTACCGGAATATATGCAATGGTCGAGAAAATGGATTGATAATAACCGAAGTATTTTATCCGATGACGCAAGTTTGTATATTTGGCTTGGTGCTGACCAGCGGGAAGGATTTCAACCGCTCCCCGACTTTATGATAATGATGCGGGATTGTTCCGAATTGGTCTCACGCAGTTTTATCACGATGCGGAATCAGCGGGGATACGGCACGCAGAAAAACTGGATGGCAGTACGACAGGAATGTTTGTATTACACAAAGGGCAAACCGATTTTCAATGTCGATGCAGAATACACTGATATTCCCAAAATTTTGCGAGGATATTACAAAGAAGTCAACGGTGAACGAACTGAGAACTTCCAACGCAGTAAATCAGAAAACATTCGGGCAGGTAACGTTTGGGTTGACATTCAACAGGTTTTTTACCGTTTGCAAGAAAATGTAACCGGCTGTTATGCACAGAAACCTTTGAAAGCGATTGAACGAATCGTTTTAGCAAGTTCCAACAAAGGCGATTTAATCACAGACTTTTTCGCTCACAGCGGCACAGCGTTAATGGTCGGTGAATTACACCAACGGAAAGTTTATACGTTCGATATTGACCCCGTGTTTGCGGAGTTGACTATTCGGCGGCTGGAAAACTACCGCAAAACGGGCAATACGGGCTTCCAGTATGATAATCCGTTTCCCGAAATAGCGGACTTTATTGCCGAATTAAAACAATCGGAAACGGATTATGCAGCGTCCCGGCAACCCGTTCCGCAAACACTTTTATTTTAACAATGGAAAAATTAACGGAACAACTTGACGAATTCATAAACCGGCTTGCAGATTCTGATAATTTTCGGCAAGAGTTGTCCGACTTGTGTTCGATTTATCCGTTTAGCAAATACGAATACATCATCTCAACGTTTTTATCGAACGGCAAGTTATCATTTGACGAGTATCTTGCAATTCGTGATGATTACATTGACCGCAATTTATTCTTGTACGTTTTTGAAATAACGGCACCGCGGGGCTTCGGCGATACTTGGGCTTTCGGACATCTGCACGAATTAGAACCGAGCTTGCAGCGACCGAACAAACGAATTGATGTCGATTACAAGGGTGAATACGATTTGTTCCTTGAATGGAAAACGCACAACATCAAAATTGAAGTCAAAGCATCGAGGGCGAATGATAGAGAGAAACACGATGAACCGCTTTATCTGAAAGCGTTATCCTCGGACAGCAATCGTCCTTTTTTGATGAACTTCCAACAGTTGAAACCGAGTTGCTGCGATGTGTTTCTTTGGATTGCCGTTTATCGAGACGCAATCAAATACTGGGTAATGAATTCAGATACAATTCAAACTCATCCCGATTTTACACCGCAGCACCGCAACGAGGAAACGGCAAGTCGGCAAAATGATTACCGCAAGGAGGATATTTACGAAGGTCAAATTATGATGACGGAAAAGAACATTCGCAACTTCGATAAATATCTTGTCAGTGGTAAGAGGTTGAAAGAGGCGATAATTGAACAGTATAAGAAATTGATGGACAAGAGGTAAAATGGTGCATACGACCAGATTTATGCGAACATTGCCAAGAACGTACCAGGCGCGAAGATTGACTCGATTTTGATTGAGCAGATGGCTCTTGAAGGCGACGAAGTAATCATCGGTGCAGACGCGGCGGTGATTGATATGATTTTGCTAACTTTGGCAATGGTCGTGAATCATCCCACAGTGTTTATTCCGTGCAGGAGTTCGACATCAACCCGCCCAAAAAATAACACAGTGTTCACGCCGAAGGTAAAGGCGCAAGTGCTGCCGACAGCCGGATTCAGCTAAGGAAGAAATGAATGTTTTACGAAAACATTTTACGAGCCGTGTTTGCAGAACACGGCTTTTTGTCCCGCGCATCATTCGCCGCGGAGTTTCAAATTAAACGCCGTCAACCGTTCACGAATCTCTTTCAAACTCGTCACGCCAAAGTTCTTGCATTTAAGCAATTCGTCCTGCGTCTTCCGAACCAGTTCGCCGATGGTTTGAATGTTGAGCCGATTCATACACTTCTTCGCACGAACCGACAAATTCAAATCAGCAACCGGTCGATTCAGTACGGCTTGTTCGTCCGGCGTGAGTGTATCGACTTCCACCGGTTCCGGTTCCGGTTTTTCTTCGGCAAACTGACCGAGTTTCAGACCCTTCAACGACAACTGCTCCTTGATTTCAATGAGCGATGTTTCGCCGAAGTTCTTGGCAGACATCAGTTCTTGCTCGGACAAGGCGCACAAATCGCCAAGCGTGTTGATTTTCAGCGTGCGCAGCACATCCCGTACTCTGTTCGAAAATTCGAGGTCGGATGCCGACAAACTTAAAACCCGGCTTATCTGGTCGCGTTTTCGTGCCGCCTCTTCGTCAAAGTGCATTTCACTTGACGCAATCGCATCTTTAAGGAACAACGATGCTCTATTCCGAACCCGCTTGACGGACTCCTCGTAAACCGGATATTTTCCCGCTTCGTAGATATGGAACGAGTCCAGAATCCGTTGATAGCAGCCGACTGCCTGTTCGTATTGTTCAAGGTCTTCGTAAAGCAAACCGAGATTGAACAGCGTACCGACATTTGCGGGAAAACCCCGCACGGCAGAGCGGTACAGTTCGAGGGCTTCTTCGTCGTTGCCACGGCGTTCGGTTTCCAATGCCAAACCAAACAATGCACCCGGATGGGCTTTATCAACGGAAACCGCCCGTTCATATAAGGCAACCGCTTCATTCGGG
>JAISJZ010000245.1 GCA_031261125.1 Planctomycetaceae bacterium
TTCCATTTTTCCCGTTCTGCAATGCACCGTCTGTTCCTTTGCACTGTTTTTCTTTCCGTTTCCCTTCCGTTGTTTGCCGACGCAGTGAAACCGAAACCGCTGGAAAATCCGCCGGAACGGACACAAATCGTTTCTGCAATCGGGCGCGGAGTCAACTTTCTGCTCGAACAGCAGAACCCGAACGGTTCGTGGGGTTCCGCCCGGCGGACAAAACAGTTGAACATTTATGCGCCCGGTTCGTCTCACGATGCGTACCGCGCCGGTACCACGGCACTGGACCTCACGGCACTGCTTGAAGTTGAAGCGGCTCTCAAACGGAAGAACAGCCCGTTCACGCTGACAGAACTGGGCGTTGATGAAGGAAAATTCAATGCGGCCATTACGCTTGCCGAACAATGGATGTTCGACAACTTGCCGAAACTGCGGCGTTCGGCAGACGATTGTTTGTACAATATCTGGGGACATTCCTACGGGATTCAAACGCTGGTACGGATGCTGCACCGGTTTCCTGACGACAGCGAACGCGGCGCAAAAATCAAAGAATTGATAGCACAGCAGGTCGATATGTTGCGGCGGTTTGAAACGTTGAGCGGCGGCTGGTTCTATTACGATGACAACAAGACAGCCAAACCGTCCGAAACAACAGCGAGTTTCTGTTCTGCCACAGGTCTGATTGCCCTGAAAGAAGCACAGAACAACGGTATCGAAGTCCCGCAGAAATTAGTTGATAAAACGATGGCATCGCTGAAACGGCAGCGGCTGCCGGACTTTTCGTATTTGTACGGCGAATATCTTTGGCAGCAGCCCCGCCGGGGCATCAATCGTCCTGCCGGAAGTTTGGGACGTTCCCAAGCGTGCAACTTAGCAATGAAACAGTGGGGCGATAACGATATTACGAACGAAACGCTCATCGTTTGGCTTGACCGGCTTTACGCCCGAAACGGATGGCTTGATGTCGGGCGCAAACGTCCGATACCGCACGAATCGTTCTTTCAGATTGCCGGGTACTTTTTTTACTACGCTCATTACTACGCCGCTCTTTGTATTGAGGAGATTCCTGAAAGAGACCGGAGGATTTACAAGGAATTTCTCGCCGACGTTTTGGTCGGTTTGCAGGAAAATGACGGTTCGTGGTGGGATTATCCGTTGTACGATTATCATCAGCCCTACGGCACCGGCTTTGCGGTTCAATCGCTGTTAAGAACGTTATAACCCCAACGAAAAAATATGCCTGACACAACACTCAAAGCAACATACAAAGAAGCCGGAGTTGATTTAGAAATTTATGCCGAATCAATGTCCCGTCTGCCGAAATTGGCACGTTCCACGTTTTCTGACAGGGTAATGCGGCTCGACGGCGGATTCGCGGGCTTGTTTCAACTTAATACTCCGCCGGCAATCGGCGGGACGAAATACAACGACCCTGTACTGGTAAGTTGCACCGACGGAGTCGGTACGAAATTAAAAATTGCTTTTGCAATGGAACAGCACAACACCGTCGGCATTGACTTGGTGGCGATGAGCGTGAACGACGCAATCTGCTGCGGTGCCGAACCGCTGTTCTTTCTCGATTACGTTGCGATGCCGAAGGACAACCCCGATTTACTGGAACAAATCGTCTGCGGTATTGCCGAGGGCTGCAAACAATCCGGCTGCGCCTTGCTCGGCGGCGAAACAGCAATTCTTTCAGGACTGTATCAACCGGGAGAATACGATTTAGCCGGTTTCTGTGTCGGTGTTGCGGAACGGGAAAATATCATTGACGGCAAGAAAATTCGTTCCGGCGATGTGCTGCTCGGTATCGAATCGAGCGGTTTGCACAGTAACGGGTTCTCTCTGGTTCGGAAAATTGTTTTTGAAATGGCGGGCTTAACGGTTCACGACCCCGTACCGGAACTGAACCGCACCGTCGGCGAGGTATTGCTTGAACCGACGCGGATTTATGTTCAATGCGTCCGAAAATTGCTTGCGCAATTCGGGGCGAACGACGGTATCCGCGGAATTGCTCACATCACCGGCGGCGGTTTGACAGAGAATTTGTACCGGATTATTCCGGCAGAATTAACGATTCAAATCGAACGGACCTGGAATGTTCCGGCAGTATTTCCGTGGCTGCAAAAACTCGGCAATGTTGACGATGATGAAATGGCGGGAGTGTTTAATATGGGTATCGGTTTGGTACTGGTTGTCCGTCCTGAAATTGCTGAACAGGTACAGCAAGCGGTCGAGTACCCCGCACGGAACATCGGCACGGTACGGTAGGCAGATAATTCGTTTGTTTGCAGAGAATTGACAGCGGACTGCGGATAGCAGATAATCGGTACAGGAACAGTCCAATGAACCATTGTCAATTTCGATGAGTACGCCCGAAGTCCCCCAAATTACTCCCGCCGAACAAAAACGGTTGCAGCAAATTTTCGCCTATGGCAATCAGCAAATGGCACGCGCTGGTTATCAAACTGCCAACGAAATGTTCGTCCAGTGTGTCGTCGGCGACCCCGGAAACATTCTCTATTTCAAAACATTTCTCGGCAATCTGAAAAAGATTTACCCTGAACGCAAAAAAAAAGGAATGTTGTCGTTCATCGGCGGAAAAAAAACATCGGTTATGTCCAAGAAACCGGAGCAAGTGTTTAAGTCCGCCGTGGAGTCCATCGCCGCTAATCCGTGGGAATCGGCACCATTTTTGGCAGCCGGCGGAGCGTGCGAAGAACGCGGCTATCACAATGCGGCAGTGGAATACTACCGTGCCGCGGTTGATGCCGAACCGTTCGATATGGAAGCAAATCGGGTTTGTGCGCTGGCGTTGCGCGGACTTGCCGACTATGACGGGGCAATCGGTTGCGTCAACCGGATTTTGAAGAGCAAGCCGGACGACCAAGCGATGCGCAAACTGCGCAACGACCTGACCGTTGAAAAAACGATTCACAAAAGCAAATTGGCGACCGGCGATTCCAATCAAGTCCGTAATGCAGGCAGTGGCGGCAGTAATCCGCTCGTCCCGGAAGACGAAGATGTAATGGGGCGGACTTTGACGTATGTCGAACAAGTTGAACGCCATATTAAGAAAAATCCGAAGGACTTGGCAAATTACATTGAATTGGCGCAGTATTACTATCAGCAGAACAACTATGCCGACGCGGAACAGTATTTTGCCAAAGCCGCCGAAGTGTCCGGTAATTCACCGGATATGCAGGAACGTTTATTAGACGTTCAAAAGCAGCGTTTGCACAAGACCGTG
Source organism: Planctomycetaceae bacterium (assembly GCA_031261125.1). Classification (GTDB taxonomy): domain Bacteria; phylum Planctomycetota; class Planctomycetia; order Pirellulales; family Thermoguttaceae; genus WRKP01. Next base: position 3,242 of record JAISJZ010000245.1, read on the forward strand.
GTGGCGTTGAAAGAGGAATATGAATCCACAGCAGATGCGGCACGGCAAGCGGAAATCAAGCCGGAATTTGAGCAAACCAAAGCAGAATACGAAACAAAGAATATAGAGTTGGCACAGTTCCGTATTCAGCACCATCCCGGTCACGCCGGTTATCACTTCGAGTACGGCGTTCTGTTGCAGAAGCAGCGGAAAGTCAAGGAGGCAATCGGCGAATTTCAGGCAGCAAAAGCCGATTTGACCAAGAAGCCCGAATGTATGATGGCGTTGGGGCAGTGTTTTCAGATGATTAAGCAGGATAAGTTAGCAATGACGCACTATCAGGAAGCAATCGAACTCCTGCCGGACGGAGACAGTAGGAAAAAGACGCTGTACTTGGCGGCAAAATTGGCGTTTTCCTTAAAGGATTACGAAACGGCAGAAAAGTACGGGATGAAATTGGCAGAGATTGATTTCGCCTACAAGGACTTGGGAGACCTACTTGACAAAATCGCCGCTTTGCGCGATAATTAGCGGAACAGAATTTATATCCGCTATCCGTTTGCAGTATGCCGAACATTAAAAGTGCAAAGAAACGTCTGCGTCAGAATATCGCAACCCGCGAACGTAACCGGGCAAGTAAGTCGTTTGTCCGCAACCGCTGTAAGAACGTCATTAAAGCCGTGACCGCCGGAAACATTGAAGAGGCGGAAAAATTGTTCCGTCTGGCAGAGAAGTCGATTGACCAAGCCGGTTCCAAGCGGATTTTCCACAAAAACGCCGCTGCC
>JAISJZ010000309.1 GCA_031261125.1 Planctomycetaceae bacterium
AACGACCAACTTCTCTGCGAAATGACGCAGCCGCCGCTTTCCAGTATTCCGCTCGAAGCGGAAAACGCTGGATTCGCCGCCGCTCAAATGCTCGACCAATTGATGCTGGGACAAACGCCGCCGTCGAAAACCGTTTTGTTCAAACCGTTTCCTGTTATTGCACGAGATTCGACCGAATCGATAAGCGTTTCCGATTCTCACGTTATTAGAGCACTCGATTTCATCCGCGTCAATGCCGGAATGAATATTCGAGTCAGCGATGTTGCCGAGCATATTGGTCTCACACGGCAGGGATTGGAAAAGCCGTTCAAGCGGGAACTCGGTCATTCGATTATGGAGGAAATCAAGCAAGTTCGAATGAGAACTATTCGTTCGCTTGTCGGTCAAACGTCCGTTCCGTTTCAGGACATTGCAACGCAATGCGGCTTCGAATGCACAAATCACCTCGGTATCATCTTCAAGAAGGAAGTCGGTATGACAATGAGCGAATATCGGGACAGAAATCATTCCACGTAATTTTACTTGAAACAATAATGAAATGCAGAATTTACATTGGAACGTACACGGCAGGACCGGCACATTAGTCCTGCGGGAGATTATCTCGTTGTTTCGAATTATCGCGGCGGCGAGTCCGACTACCCGGTCGAAGGTGGCAGAGCAACCGGAGATGCGGACTGGCGAGTGCGTCTCCGCCGGGGTTGGTAGTATCTGACATTCTGCGTCTCTCTTCGAGATTGCGGCTGACGGGGTCTGCTTTGTAAGGATCTTTGCTAAATGTCATCAAATACTTATGTCATCAAATACTTCACACCTGCATTTTACCGTTTTTTTTCATAAAAAAACAATCGGGATATTGGGAAAAACAGGTTGACATTTGCGGCTGTTATTTTATAATGGGCGGCGAAAGGAGGACGCTATGCAAGCCGATAGAATTGAAAAGCCCGCTACAAGCGGCGATTATCACTTCGACGAGAACGAGCCGTGGACACCGGCGGTTCCCGTTGAGGACGACCCTTTTTTTACACCGGAACGGCTGGTACGTTTGCAGCAGCACATCGCCAAGCAGGACCCGCGGCGGTCGATAACGTTGACCTCTCAACAAGTTCACGCCATCATCAACATTTTTGAGCAATGAGCATCACGTTTCGCGACGGAGTTGTTAATGATATGCTTGGACTTTGTAATGATTCCAAACTGCGAAAACGACTCAACCGTTTGATAGCGGAAATAGAGCGCGACCCTTTTGGCGGTTTTGCCAAAGCGGAACCGCTCAAGGGCAATAGGGCAGGTCGTTGGTCAAAACGGATAGACGAAAAGCACCGTATCGTTTATACGGTCACGGACGGAGTTGTTGAAATCGTCGAGTGCGGCGGACATTACGAAGGTTGACGATTAAGCCGAAGTGCTGTTCGACGACCACATCGACGCAATGCCCGACACCGTACTCATATCGCTCGACATCTTCGCCATCGCTTGTTCCATTATGTAGAATTTATTCAGCATCTGTTGACGTTTCACCGCAAGCCGGTCTGTCAAAAACGTAATCCGCTCTTCGCTGGAGTCAATTTTGCGTCCGAGCGTTGTCAACTCCCGCGACACGATGCCGTAATCGGGGTCGGTCAGCGAATTTGCGGCATCGGCGAACTTCTGCGCCCAGCCGTACTTCGTTGTTGTTTTTTCGCCGTTTGCGTCCGTCGTTTCTGTTGCCCGGTAAAAGAAATCGCGGATACCGTCGGGATTGCTTTCGTACAAACTTTCAAAAACCGTCTCATCAAATTTCAGCAGTCCCTTGGAAATCACGGCACCGGTTTCCTCGTCGTACTGCACCGGTTCAATCGAAATACCGAGAGATTGCAGCGAATTGATGCCCGGTACGTCATAAATCCGCTTTAAGAGCGCGTCGGACATTACCCGGTCGAATTGTTTTGCCGCCATATTAAACGTCAGTACGTTGCCGGACGCGGTGCTTACGTCAACGTAGGCGGTTTGTTCTGCCCATTTTTCCTTGAACGCGTTGTAGTTGTCAACGAATGCTTGCAGCGATACTTTGATGTCAATGCTGGATTTTTCGCTTGATACCGTTACCGGCTCTTCGCTTGTTCCTGTTACGGTCAGGTCGACACCATTGATAATTCCTTTGAAGGTGTTTGTACCCGACGACATCACCAAACCGCCGGAACTTTTGGCATCGCCGTAAACGAGTTTTGCGTCCTTCGCTTCGGTCATATTTTCCGTTGTCAAGCCCAGACAGGACAAGTCGATATTGAATCCCGCCGCCGCCCCGGTCGAATTGCCGGAAATTGCCAAACGGAACGGCGTGTCGCTGCCGTCCGAAACAATCGAAGCGGTGAAGTTGCCTTTGACATCGTTTATTTTTTGCCGGATACTGTCGAGCGAATCGGTTTCAAGAACTTCAATCGAGTACGACGCTGCGGCGTTGATTTGCTGCCGACCGTTGACTTTGTTGTTGATGTTTCCCGTACCGGCAATTCCTAAATCGGCGCAGAATTTCGACACATTGTCGTCCATTACCTGGAAACTTTTTTCGCCGTTGCCGTAGTCCTCTAACAAAATACCGTCTCCGGCATCGTTAATTCTCGCCAAGATTTTCGTACTTTGGCTGTTGATGGCGTTGATAACATCGCCGACGGTCTGAACCCTTTTGGGGTCAACCGTTATTTCCGCTTTCTGTCCCAGCGAATCGGTCAAAATGATTTTTCCGCCGCTCATCGTTACGCCTTTTCCGCCGTTCATCGAGGAAAGTTTCGTATTTGCCGAAACAACCTGCATTTTCAAACTGTCGCCGCTTACTTGTGATTGAGCGGCGTTGATATTCAAGCCGAACGATGAGGCGATATTCGGGCTTGTTGTCGTTGACGTTGTCTCCTCTTCTCCGGTTTCTTCGTTAACGGTTGTCGTTTCCGTTACCGTTGTCTTATCCCGAAAAATAATAGCGGACGATGTACTGCCGGTGGTATCCGTTAATTGCAAAGCGGTCTTGGCATCGTTCAGCGATACGTTGAGACCGACACCGGTACCGCTTAATTTTTGATTCAGAATATAGACCGCATCGTTCAGCGTTTGAATCATTCCTAATTCTTCATCCGTGAACGAGAGCGTTGCCGCATTGCCTGCTCTGTCCTGCACCTGAATTTCTCCGGCAGTTGCGGCAGACAGTCCCATTCCGCCGTTCATACTTGCCATCAGCGGCGAATCAAGTGTTCCGATGAGGTTCCGGGTTTGAAATACGCCGTCCGCCGCGGTCAACGACGTTTCATTGCCGCTTGTCAAACCGAGCGAACGCAGAACCGGATTAGCCGTTGTCGCTGGCTGTGTCAACGTTGTGCTGCCGGCACCTTCGGAGGTATCGGTGAAAACCAGTCCGCGGCCGTCGGCACTAATCGACGCAATGATTTTACCGGTGTTACCGTTCGCGTCCGGGGAATTATTTACCGTATTGATTAAATCGCCGATGCTCAATTCTTTTTTGAATTCCGGTGCGCCTGCGTCAATCTCGGCTTGCGTTGAACGGTAATTGAAATCAACCGTTACCGTTGAACCGTCTTTACAGGTGAAGACCATATCTGCCCAGAGGGGGTCGGTAACAATACCGTTGCCGTCGTTCAGGGTGCTTAAACTTGTCTTTTCGCCGATTTTGTAAATGCTCTGTCCGGCTGCCTGTCCGCTCCCGTCCAGTGTTAAACCGGCAATACCGAGCGAGGCGGCAGTGCTTCCGCCGGCTGTTTCCTGAACGATAAACTTCGACGGGTCGCCGCCGCTCAAATCGGTTAAAACAAGATGGTCGCCGTCCAGTGATGCCTGAACGTCAATTTCATTCGTGTTGTTGATAGTATCGACAACGTCCTGCATCGTGATTGCACTGCGGAGGTCAATCACCGCCCGTGTTCCGCTGCCGTCCGTTATACGGATTTGCCCCTTCGCCATACCTTGTCCGCCGTTGATGGTTGACAAGTCAACGTTCTTTCCTAAATTCCACGTTTTACCGATGGTAATTGTGCCGGTCTTTCCGAGCGGAGTTGAATCGCTGCTTACTCCTTGTGCAATCGTTTGCTGTGTTGCCGCAAGTTGAATCGGCGTGAAGGAATACGTTCCCTGTACCGGCGAACCGTTTTTTACTGCTTTTAAGAGCGAGTCGTTGCTGGTCGAAACATCGCAGCGGTTGAACGGTTCGGGCTTGTTCAGGTTGGCAATCATATACGCTGCCGTCTGAAACATAATGGACAGGGCTGCTAATGCGTCTTCCTGCGCTTTGAGAGCATCGGTGCGTACTTGCAGATTATCGCGCGGAGCGGCATCAACGGCGATGAGTTGGTTCACCAGCGATACATAGTCGATGCCGGAAATTAAACCGACGCTGCTCTGAACACCTGCCACGGGAGTAAGTTGTTAGTTGATTGGGAGGTACGCTGTTAGTTATCGGTAATTTAACCGTTCGGATAACACTGTTTGCTCTTAACGCAAGGAACAAACGGATTACGGCACATAGAGAATATACACAAAATTTACGGTACAGCGGCGGAAAAACAGAAATGTTCCGGCAATTTAGAGAAAATGCCGCCGTAAAACCGGTATAAACGAAAAACCCCGCCGGCAAGCGGCGGGGCTGAATAGTATGAACCGCGTTCCGTCAGAACCGGTAATCATATCCGACAGTTGTCGAAATTTCGTTCTGTCCGCCGGCGCGGTCTGCGTAAATATCGCCGTTGACATTCACAAACAGCGACCGGCTGCGCTGGTCGTCAAAGTAATAATTGCCGCCGCCGCGAATTGTGAAAACATTCTGCCCCAAATTCGTACCATACAACCGCGTTCCTGATTTCGATGCCGGATAGAACACACTCACTTCCGGCATTGATTGTCCGCCAATTCTATTAGAATACGCAACACCGGCGAACATATCGCCGCGGCGGTACCGCTGTTGTGCGTCAATGCCGACCGTTGCATACAACCGGGTCAGCGATGCGCTGGAATACGCCCTGTACTCCGCCGATTCGGAATTTTCCACCGCACCTTGCGTGCCGGCGTACATCAAGTCGAAACCAAAATGTCCCCGCCAAACGGTCGAACCGATAAGTACCGGCCGTCCCAGTTCGATGCTCGTTTCAAACGTGTCGCCGCGGTACTTCGCTTTGTACAAGTACCGGGTATCATTGCGCGTCGATTTGTAATCCTGATAACCGACACCGAGGTATCCTTTCAGTTCCCACATTCCGTAAATTCGTTTGCCGAAATAGAACCCGGCATAACTGTCGCATAACTCGATTTTATCGTAAGAGTTTTTCAACAGCGGTGCCTCAAAGCCGCCGGTGATACCCATTGAAAGCCAATTCGTTGACAGGAAGGAATAACCGACCTGAACGCCGAACGAAGAGAACTTCCACGGATTCAAGGTGTGAAAAGTGCTTTCATACTCCGTAGTGCGCTCATACAAGTTGCCCCACAAATGGTCAACGGACGATGCCGCTTGTCCGCGGGTTTGTTCACTTTGCTGTTCGCTGCGCAGACGCAGCGGTTTCAGTCCGAGGTACCGTCCGCCGGAAAGTTCTTTGTCAATTTGGTCGAACACTTTGCGGTGAACCATTGTTTGCGGCATTACAATACTCATTGCAACGGAATCGCTCAATGCCCGCGGATTGCGCCGGTGATAACCGATAACGTTCACTTCGCCCCGCGTGGAATAATCCAGTACGAAATCGTAAAACGGACTCCATTCATTATTGACGGAAGCGAACTGCTTATCTGCGTCCAACTCGCCGTATTTCAGTACCGTCCAGCCGTCCATTATGTCGGGATAATTTGCTTCCGCACTGGACGTAACCGGTGTAAAGACCGCACCGTTCAGATTCACGCGTCCCTTGACGGTTAGGTACGGCGAGTCCTCTTCCCGAACACCGGCGTACCAAGTGTAAGACGACCCCAGATTGAACTGAACGTTGCTATAAACGGTTCCGGTACCGCCGAGCGTTGCTCCGTCATTGACGATTACGTCCGAATGAGTGAGCGTTCCGTCGAGGTACAATTTTCCATCATTGATAACGGTATCGCCGCGGTAATCGTTTGTACCACTTAACAGTAATGCCGCATCGCCGCTTTTGATAAGTCCGCCGCTGCCGGTTAACCGGGACGAAATTGCAAGATTTTGCTCCGTTTCCAGCCGGATTGAATTGCCGCCGGTCATCGACATCGGCAGTGTCAAATCAGAAATGACCGCTGTGTTTTTCAGTGTCCCGCCGTCAAAGATGATGCCGCCGGTTCCCAAATTTTTTACCGAATCAAATGCAACCGTTCCCTCGGTTAACGTCAAACCGCCGGAGAACGAATTACTGCCGGTCAATGTCAGTGCCGCTTCGCCTGTCTTCGTTAATCCGCCGATTCCGCTGACAGTACCGGTTTGTTTCCAGTTCTTATTTGTTTGAATAACACCCGTACCGCCGTTCAAAATGATATTCCGGTTGTTGGTGATTGCCGCAGTGTTTTCAAACACGGTGCCGCCGGACATTTCGACATCGCCTCTGCCGAGCGAATTGATGTTCGCCAGCGACAATGTTCCTTCTTCTAATTTTGTTGTTCCTGCGTATCCGCCGGTACCTTGCAGCGTTAGTTTTGCGGTACCGGTTTTGCGAAGTCCGCCGGTGCCGGTCATTGCCGACGCTGCGCCAAGCGTTGTATCCGTTGCCGTGTCAAGCCAAGCATCATTATTGCCGGCGGAAGTGATATATTGGCTAATGATGATTTCTTGTTCTTTATTTTCCGTATAAAGTTTTCCGCCGTCAAATGTAATCGTACCGGTTCCAAGCACTGCCGCGCTGCCGATGCTGACTGTTCCTTCCTTGATAACCGTCCCGCCGGTGTAATCGTTCAATACATTCGTCAACTTTACCGACGTATCGCCGACTTTAACGACCTGACCGGCACCGGAAATTTCATTATCATATACTCCGTTAAAGTTCAGGTTCAGATTAGCGTTCTTATCCACGTTCACCGCACCATCTCCCGTTGCTTCGGCGTTCGTCAACAGCAGCGTTCCTTGTTTGACATCGGTGCCGCCGCGGTAGGTGTTCGCCGCCGCCAATTCCAACGTGCCGCGTCCTGCTTTGGTCAACTTCTTGCCGCCGGCAGTTATATCTTCTAATACAGCGTTCACCTTGAAATAGTCCGGTGCATCCGTACCGGTTTCTACCGTGAACGTACCGTTCCCATCCGAAGGATTACTTTTGTTCCACGTCAGCGCAACGGTGCCTTCGTACTTCGTCCGGTTCGGATTAAAGCCGAATGATGCCGTCAGATAATCCACATCTGCCGGCAGTGCAGGATTTTCCGCAAAATTGCCGGTAATCGCATTGTCCGAATTCAAAACAACAAAATGCTGTTCGCTTTCCGCAACACCGGCGATTTTGATATTTACGCCGCTGCCGAGCGTAATGTTATGAGCGTCAATGTTCGGCACGATGGAATTCGCCGCAACGGCTAACGTTGTACCGTCTTCAAACACGACGCTGCCGGTTGTTTTGAAGGACTCCGGCGAGTTCACAACGAATTCGCCGTTCCGCACAGTCAAATCGCCGGTGTAATTATCGGTTTTTCCCTTGAATGTTACCGTCCCGGTTCCGTCTTTGATAAAACCGCCTTTGCCTGATACAGTACCGCTGATTTCGCTGTTCTTACCCTTTGTTTCAAAAACGAAATCGTTATTCAGTTGCAGTTCACTGCCTTCGCTCCACTTCGTTTCCGTTGAAATGATTTTCACTTCGGTACCCGGTACGCCGGCATCGCCGATTGCCGAAACGGCGTTTGCCGCAACAGTGATTTTATCCAATCCGGCGGCACTGCCCATATTCAGCACCGCCCCATTACCGAGTAAAAACGTTCCTTCGGCGATAGTGATGCCGGTGCTGTTCTTCGTTCGGGTTAAATCGGAATTACCGTACAAATTCCACGTCCCTTGTCCCGTCTTTTCAATGCTCAAAATCAAATTGGTATCGGCAATAACTTCTGCGCCGGCGGCGTTCACTGACCTGATGCCGGCAACGGCAAACGGGTCAAACATATTGAAACTGTTATTGCTGCCGTCAACGCTGACATTCACCTGAATATTGCCGGCATTCTGATTCAAAGTGTTAGCAAACGCTACCGCATTTGCTGTCCCCGTCTTCGTCTGCATATCGTATTCTTGCAGGTTGCCTTCAAAACTTGTGTTTGTACCGGCAAATGCTCCCAATTCCAAAATGTGTGTCCTGCCGTCGGTTGAATCGAAGAAAACCGCCCCGCCTGCCCCCGTCGCTTTGTTCGTTCGGAAATTGGAACCTTTTACGAATACGTCGGAGTTCTCTGCATAAATTGCTCCGCCGTGAGCGGTATAATTTGTGCTGTCCCGTAACGCTGCCCCGCTGACTTGCTGGTCATCAAAACCCGCAACATTGTTTGTGAACGTGCTGTTTTCCAAGCGGACGGTTGACTGCGTTTTTGCAAGCACCGCCCCGCCGCCGTAAGAAGAAGGCAGAAAAGACGTATTGTAGGCGTTATTGGCTTTGAAAACCGTCCGGTTACCGGTCAAATCGCCGTGTGCTAACAGAATTGCCCCACCGATGTTTGCTTCGTTCCGGTCAAACTCCGCCCCGTCAACATAAATGGTACTGCGGTAATCCTGATAATTATCGTAGAAACCGCTGATGCCGTTGTAATAATCGTCATAGAAAACTTCCCGTTCGTCTTCGTGAAAATCGAAACCGTATTCAACGTTTCCCAGATACCGGCGGTAGCGCGCGGCATTGATCGCCCCGCCGCCGACATAACTGACTTCGCTTGACCGGGAATCGTTCTGATAATAGGTGCTGTGATTAACGTTCTGTTGAAACACAACATTATTCACCGTCAATTCGCCGCCGTTGACTTCAATAACGTTGCTAAAATACAAACTGCCCTCGTTCTTGTTACCGATGAATTGAATCCCGCTGTTGACTGTCAAATTAGAATCCCATTTAACGATGAACTGCGGCGACGCGGTACCGTCTCTAATTTCCCGAACGGCATTGGGCGTATCCGGTTTTACGGTAACACGCGGTACATAACCGCCGACCGGCAGCGTATAAATATAAATCGGATTATCGTAATAATAATTGTATCCGATGCCGTCGTAGTAGTAAGTCCGGTTTTTCGTAGAAGAATCGTTGTTGTGCAGAACAAGATTTGTATCGTAGGTAATGCCCTTTTGCGTTTTATCAAGGTTCCAGCCCAGCGTTGCCCGATAAGGACGGCCGTGACGTATCGGCAGCGGACCGGCACCGCTGTCCACCATCGAAAGGTGTTCCGGGTTCGACGACGGAACTGCGTTGTAATAATCAAAAAAATCTGCCCAGTACGGATAAGGAATGTTTTGATAGTCCGTCGGATAGCGCAGATAATCGACAACACCGTCGGGCTGTAAGGGTGTTGCCGGGTCCAACAGCAAATAGGGGAAATAGTAATTATCTGCCGAATTTGCAGGAAGAGCCGCTCCGACTTGAGCGGGGTCCCAAACGTGATAGTTGATGACTTCCTGCGCCGAAACCGCTGTTCCGAAAAACAGTACCAACAAGACCGTTGCTGAAAATGACCGAATGGAATGACGGGACATTGCAGGAAATAAGGAAGATTTTCACTGTATCATCGTCTTTATCGGCAAATGGAAACGCCGGAGTTTAGATAATCCCTACCCCTGCCTATTCTTAAACAGCAGCAGCAGGAACACCGGAACACCGACAAATGCCGTCAACACGGCGACCGGCAGCGTCCGGGGGGCAAAGCAGAGCCGCGCCGCCGTATCCGCAACCAGTAAAAGCAGTCCGCCGAACAGCAGTGAAAACGGTAAAAGGAACCGGTAGTCCGAACCGACCAGCAGCCGGGCAATATGCGGCACCACCAAACCGACGAATCCGATAATGCCCAAAAGTGAAACAAGAACCGCTGTCAACAGCGAAGTCAGCAGCATTGTCAAAACCCGCAGCCGTTGAATAGGAACACCGAGTCCTTTCGCCGTCTCATCGCCGAGCATCAGGGCGTTATAGTTCCAACAGTGGAACAGAAAATACACAGACACCGGCACGACACTCAACGCTATCAGCAATAACTGCGGATAGGCCGCCCTTGACGTATCGCCGAACATCCAATAGACAATCGCCGCAAGCCGGACATCATCCGAAAGATATTGCAGAAACATCATACCGGCGGAGAACAGCGAAGCGAATGCCGCACCAAGTAAAATCAGCGTTTCCGACTGAGTTCCTTTAATGCGTCCGGCGGCGAGAACAAACAGCGTCGTCAGCATTGCGAAAAGAAATGCGGACAAGGCGGTGCTTTCTTTGCCGGAAGCGGCACCGCCGAAGAACAGGGCTAGGGCGGCACCGAACGCCGCCGCGTTGGAAATACCCAGCGTGAACGGCGAACAGAGCGGATTGCGGAGAACACTTTGCATTACAGCACCGGAAATACCCAAACCGGCACCGGCGAGAACGGCGGCAAGCGTTTGCGGCAAACGGATGTTCCAGATAATTGTTGTGAACCGCGGGTCGGTCGGAAAACCAAACAGAGTTTTGAGCGTTTCGGCAAACGGCACCCGCACCGGACCGAGAGCAACGGCTGCGCAGAACACCGGCACCAGCAGGATACCGGTAAGAAGCAGGATAGAAATTCGGTACCGGATAGAACGGGAATAATGTAAGATCGGCTGCATTGGAGAGTGCGTTTTCTGTTTCGTCCCGGCATTCTACCATACATTTTATTTGTTTGAAAATTACATTTTTTTCCTAAATTTCTAATTCGTTCATATTTTATTGATAAATTTTTATCAAATTTCCGGTCTTTCTACTTGACTTTTGTCAAAAACGGTGTAGAGTATATCTATCAACCCTACAAATCTGCGAGGTGTTCTTATGACACAGAATATAGACGTTGTGCTATCTGATACAAAACCAACTCTGCCGCCGTTATCCCGCCGGAATTTCCTGCAATTAGCCGGACTCGCTGGAACTGCCGGTGCCGCTGCGTTGACCGGTTGTCACGGAAAAACCGCCGGCGGTACCGGCTGGATGCCCGACCAGTATAACGATGCCGGGACGTTCCCCGTTCACAGCCGCGGTCGGGTGCCGATTGATGTTATCAATCCGTCCATTTGCCGGGACGACAGGAAGTGTATCCTCTGCGGGCAATGTGCCGATGTTTGCAATAACGCCGAAGCCGTGATGGGGCATTACGAACTGCCGCTCATCAATGATATTCCCTGCGTTCACTGCGGACAATGCACGCTTTGGTGTCCGTCCGGTGCGATTACCGAAGTTGATGATACGGACAAAGTCCAATCCGCGATTGACAATCCCGATTTAACCGTGATTGCCCACACCGCTCCGTCGACCCGCATCGGACTCGGCGAAGAATTCGGTTTGCCGCCCGGAACGAACGTTGAAGGCAAACAGGTCGCGGCATTGAAAGCCCTTGGTTTTGACACCGTTTTCGACACCAATTTTACGGCGGACTTGACGATTACCGAAGAGGCGACAGAGTTGGTTCACCGCATTACCGGCGAGAAGAAAGCACCGCTGCCGCAGTTCACGTCCTGCTGTCCGGGCTGGGTTAAGTTCTGCGAATACTTTTACGCGGACCTGATTGCGAATCTGTCGTCCGCCAAGTCGCCGATTGGAATGATCGGTCCGATGATTAAGACCTATTATGCCGAAAAAGCGAAACTCGACCCGAAGAAAATCGTTGTTGTCGGCGTAATGCCGTGTACCGCCAAGAAATACGAAGCGGCACGTCCCGAAATGAACAGCGTCGGTCGGTACCTGAAAGACCCGTCAATTCGGGACAACGACGTTATCATCACAACGCGGGAGTTAGCCCGGTTCATTAAGAAGCGGAATGTGGATTGGGAGAAACTCGACCCGAAAACGCTGTATGACAAGTTGTTGAGCGCGTACTCCGGCGGCGGGGCGATTTTCGGGGCGACCGGCGGCGTGATGGAAGCGGCAGTGCGTTCGGCGTATTTTTACATCACGAAGCAAAATCCGCCGAAAGAGTTTCTGAATATGCAGCCGATTCGCGGTTTGAACGGCGTGAAAGAGGACAAATTCAAATTGCCGGTAGCGGGCAAAGAGACGGAAGTCCGTATTGCGGTTGTAACCGGTTTGGCGAACGCTCACGTTGTTCTCGACCAAGTCAGAGAGGATGTGAAGAGCGGCACAAAGGAACCGCGGTGGCATTTCATTGAATTTATGGCGTGTCCGGGCGGGTGCATCGCGGGCGGCGGTCAGCCGAAGACCTCGCTTCCGCCGTCGGATTCGGTGCGTAAAGCACGGACGGGGGCGATTTACTCGATTGACGAGCGGATGACGCTGCGGCTGTGCCACGAGAATCCTGAAATCGTTGCAATATACAAGGACTTCCTCGGCGAACCGTGCAGCGAAAAGTCGGAAGAGTTGCTGCACACAACGTATTTCGACAAGAGCAATTTACTCGTCGCAAAAAAGAAGGCGTAGCACCGCATTGTTTCGTCCCGCGGCTGTGCCGCGGGCAATCCCCTACACACAACACCGGCGGAAAACCGGCCGGCTAACATAAGCGAGGTGTCCGATGAAAGGCGTATTAGTTGACTTAACGAAGTGCATCGGCTGCGGTTCCTGTTCCGTGGCGTGCAAATTGTACAATGACAATAAATGGGTGGAAGACCGTGCTGAAACCGGCGGTCCGCGCGCCCAGTTGTGCGATGCTAACTGGACGGTTGTGCGTCAGGTCAAATTAGATAAGGACTTAAACGCTCTGCCGTTGTCGGAAAAGAAAGTTGATGCCGTCTCCGGTGCCACGGATTCGTCAAATCAGGTTTGGCGGTTCGTCAAAACACAGTGTTTTCACTGCGCCGAGCCGGCGTGCGTTGCCTCGTGTTTTGCCAAAGCCCTGCAAAAGGACGAGAACGGAGCGACGGTGTATTATCCGAACAGTTGCGTCGGATGCCGGTACTGTATGCTGGCGTGTCCGTTCCATACGCCGAAATTTGAATGGGAAAAACCTCTGCCGCGGATTACGAAATGTATGTTTTGCAGCGGACGGCTGAAAAAGGGCGAGTCCCCGGCGTGCGTTTCGGTGTGTCCGACCAACGTAATGAAATACGGCGACCGGGACGAACTGCTGCAAGAGGCGAAACAAATCATTGCGAAGTCCAGCGGCAGGTACGTCGAACACGTTTACGGTGAAGAGGAAGTCGGCGGGACGGCGTGGATTTACATTTCGGACGTTCCGTTCGAGCAACTCGGTTTTCGTGTGATGGAACCTAAGAATCCGAATTCGTACCCGCTGCCGAGAAAGGCACTGCCGCACTGGACAGAACCGTATATGCACTGGACACCGATTTTGGGCGGTATCTGGGGTGTGGTGTTAGCGGGCTTGTATATCATCACCCGCCGGAACAAAGTCGCTGCGGAAAAGAACGCAAGTTCGCAACCGGCGGCTAATGGTTAGAAAAAGGAGAACCGGTGCCGATTTCAATGGACACGTTGACGGTACCGCCGGATGGTGTGATTTTGCTGCCGGAAGAGTTTTTTGACATAGAGGAATTAAACGGTTAGCCGTTATACGAGGACAACTTTGTAGGACAACTTTATGGGAATCGGTGTTTTGCTCCTCGCGGCTGTCGTTTCGGTTCTCATCGGAGTTACCGTTTATTATTTTTGCCGCAATTTTTAATGTTTACAGATATGACAGTGCCTCAAACATACAAAACCGAGAGCGGACTGTTTCACCTCACGCTCAACAGTTATCTGTCGTTCACCGTCGGTTTCCACGACTGGACGTTTCGTATTACGCCGCTGCGGCTGCTGATGCTTTTAACCGCTGCCGCGGCGGGCTGCATTATGCTCGTCCGGTTTGTTGTCGGGCTGCATCCGCCGATAACGAACCTGAACGACGAGTACCCGTGGGGACTGTGGAAGGGCTGGGCGGTCTTCGCTGGTGTCGCCTTGGCGGGCGGCGGATACGGCACAGCGTTCCTCGTCCATATATTGCATATCAAAAAACTCGAACCGTTCGCCCGGCGCACGCTGCTGACATCGCTGCTCGGATATATTCTCCTGCTGCTCGGACTGTTCCTTGAAATCGGACGCTGGTGGAACTTCTGGCGGCCGTTCGTTGACTGGGGACACGCCTCGCCGCTGTTTGAGGTGTTTTGGTGCGTTACGATTTATACTATCATTCAGTGCCTTGAACTCGCCGAAATCATTACGGAGAAAGTGTTTAAGTTTCTCCACTGCATTTTTACGTTCATATTCCCCGCAGTCGTGATTTGCGGCGTGATGGTGCCGTCAATGCACCAATCAACACTGGGGGCAATTTATCTTTTGATGGAAGGCCGGCTCACTCCGCTGTGGTGGAGTCCGATAATTTTTCTGTTCTTCCTGTTGTCGTCCCTGATGGTCGGTCCCGCTATGGCGATGCTCGAATCGGCAATAGCGTACTTTACCTACGGACACAAAACGCCGCTGCCGTCGATGCGGCTCTTGGCGAGAATCGGCGGCGGAATAATGCTCGTCTATCTCGTCCTGCGGTTAGGCGACTTGTATCTCCGCGGACAAATACCGGTACTTGCCGATGCGGCACAGCACTTGTTCACGCCGGACAACATCGAAGGGCAAATATGTCTCGGTGAAATTGCGCTGGGGGTTTTGCTGCCGATACTGATTGTGTTTTCCCCGCTGGGCAGTACCTATATCGGTTTGGTGCTGTTCGGAATTTTCGGGACAGCCGGCGTGTTCATTAACCGGATGGATGTGGTCGTAGTCGGTATGGTTCACGACAGCGGCTATTGGTACTTCCCGACGGTAATGGAGTGGATTGTCTGTTTCGGTTTCGCGTCGATTGGACTGCTGGCCTACTTGTTCCTCGTTGAGAATTTCAACATTCTCAACGAACCGGAACATCACGGTTAATACATAATAAGAGTTAATTAGTACCTATCCATTAAATGTTCGACAAAGACCGTATTGCCGCTGCCGTCCGTGAGATACTGCTTGCCATCGGGGAAAATCCCGACCGCGAAGGACTGGCGGAAACGCCGCAGCGGGTTGCCCGGATGTACGAAGAGCTCTTTTCCGGTTTGAATGAAGACCCGGCGAAGCACACCCAGAAGTTTTTTACAGAACAGTACAATGAAATTGTTCTTGTTCGGAATATCAGTTTCAACAGTATTTGCGAACATCACCTTCTGCCGTTTATCGGCGTGGTTCACGTCGGCTACATTCCGAAAGGAAAAGTTATCGGTTTAAGCAAACTTGCCCGCGTGATTGAAGTGTTTTCGCACCGTCCGCAAGTTCAGGAACGGATGACGGAAGACATTGCCGAACTTCTTTACAAGCAGTTGGAAGCAAGGGCGGTTGCCGTCGTTGTGGAAGCGGAGCATACTTGTATGACTGTCCGCGGTGTAAAGAAGCCGGGGGCAAAATGTATCACGTCCGCCCTGCGGGGACTATTCTTGAAAAATCATTCCAGCAGAGCCGAAATCTTCTCGCTTATCAACAAACAATAGTCCGCCGGTACAACGCCGCATAACGTTCGACCATTTTTTCAAGCGTGAACTCTTCCGCAATGCGGCGTTGCGATTTTTCCCCCATCGTTTGCCGCAATCCGGGATTCTCCATAAACTCGATGATTTTCGCAACGAACATCCGCCGCCGTAATCGGAAGTCGCCGCCGTCCGGCACAAGAAAACCTGTTCCGCCGTCAACGACCAAATCCGTGTTGCCCGGTATGTCCGTTGCAATAACGGGTATTCCCAACGCCATTGCTTCAAGAATGGAATTCGATTGCCCTTCATACGCGCTGCTGTTCAGGAGAACATCAAACTGCGGCATCAGTTGATTTACGTCGTTTCTTGCACCGAGGAAATGAACACAGTGCGATAAATTCCAGTTATCCCGCAGTCGCAATAAAAAGTCCCGCTCCGGTCCGTCGCCGATGATGAACGCCTGAAATTTTATCTCCATAAAGTCCAGCGTTTGAAAAACCCAAAGTAAATCGTCGATCCGTTTTTGTTTCCAAAGCCGGGCAACGATTCCAATGGAAAAAAGAGCAGGGAACTGATGATTGATAATTGTCCTCTTGTCCCGTGTCCATTTTGCTTCTACGGCATTGGGGATGACAACGAACTTTTCGCCGGGCAAACCGTGTTTGACATAAAAGTCCTTTACGCCCTCGCTGTTCGTTGCAATGAAATCCGTTTTTTTGGCGTAATACTTGTCTATAAAAAAATGATACGCCCCCTTCCACGGGTCAACGCAGCGTTCGGCAGCAATAACGTGCGGTACGCCGCAGGCGATTGCCGCTTGCCGACCGTAAGCGTTCGCCGCAAAGAGCCAACTATGAACGATGTCCGGCTTAAACTTGCGGACGGCATTTTTTAACCGGAAGCAGGCGAACGGGTCGAGTTTGAATTTTTTGCCGATAACAATCAGCGGAATGTTTGCTTGTTCCAAATCCGCGGCGTAAGGACCGGTGCGGGTTAACGCAACAACTTCAACCTCGAATTCATCTTTCGGTAAATTGGAGGCGAGGAGAACCATTTGCTTTTCCGCTCCGCAGCGGTCGAGCGTCGGGATAATTTGAAGAATTTTTATGCGTTTCGGCGGCATTGAACGTTCCGCGTATTTTTTGCTGTAAATCCCGCACATCCAAGTTATTCCTGTGCGATGATTTCCGTAGGG
The DNA here is from genome assembly GCA_031261125.1 of Planctomycetaceae bacterium. Lineage (GTDB taxonomy): Bacteria > Planctomycetota > Planctomycetia > Pirellulales > Thermoguttaceae > WRKP01. Next base: position 16,737 of record JAISJZ010000309.1, read on the forward strand.
TCTTCAATCGGTTCGTCAATCTGAACGGCGGCATAGCCCTTGTACTTACCGGGTTTCGCCCAGTATTTCGGAATCCCTTCAACACTCACCAGCAGCGGCGAATCAGCATTCTTCTGCGTACAAATAATATCACCGACCCGCAGGTTCAGAAATTCGTGCATCTTCATCTTTGCGTCCGCCAACTTGACTTTCATCTGAACGTGCATATTCCGCACACTCTTGCTGATTTTCTTTATCGACTGCGGCGTTGCCTGTTTCCGGCTGTACGACACCCACGAATTGGTCGTCAATTTGCCGGCAATGCGCTCAAACGAGTTGTACGGAATACACAGGTTTATCATCCCGCGGACTTCAATCAGTGCGACTTCAAAACTTAACAGAACAACCACTTCGTTCGGCGGAACAATTTGAATCAGTTGCGGATTACTTTCCGTTTGAATGACTTCAAAATCGAGTTCCATCACATTTTCCCAAGCGTGTTTCAGTTCGGCAAGAAACAGTTTTGTTACCCGCAGTACAAGCCGCTGCTCAATGTCCGTGAGCGGTCGGCGCGCCATCAAAGTTCCTTCACGTCCGCCGCCGAGCAGCCGGTCAATCATCGGATACAAAATCGACGGATTGATGTCGAGAATCAAGTTGCCTTCCAGCGGTTCAGCACGCAGAAGATTAAAACACGTCGGATTATCCAGTGAAAAAATAAATTCGCTGTACGTTAATTGGTCAACGCTCGTCAGTTTTACTTCAACGACGGTGCGGAGCATTGCGGACAAACCGGCGGCGAATTTTCGTCCGAAACCCTCGTGCATCGTTTGGAGCGTTTTCATCTGCTCTTTTCCGACGCGTTCAGGACGTTTGAAATCGTAGGACGTAACCTTCTCTTGCCGGTTCCAACCGCCCGTTGCCGAAGAAGAAATAATCGGACCGCCGCGGCTGCCGCCGCCGGACAGACCGGGAACGGGACCCGCCGCAACCGGTGCCGCCGCTGCCGGTTTCGCGTCCTTCTTTTCCGATGCTGACATTATGTTCAGCAGATTTTCAACTTCTTCCTGTGAGAGAACTTCGCCTGCCATCTGGGATTTGGGGTTGGATTTCCAACGGACTATACCAAACCGGCGGAAATAACGCAAGAGCGGATAATTTTCCGTTCCTGCCCCTTGCGTTTTCTTTCACAGTTTGGTAAAATGGGGTTTTGCCGTTATTGAACGCGCCGCCGAAGCGGCGGCTAAACGTATTACCATTCCTTTTCATTATGTCCAAGTACAATATCGCAGACATTCGCAACATCGCCCTGTGCGGACACGGCGGTTCCGGGAAGACCACACTCGCCGACACTCTTCTCAACGAAACCGGTACCGTCAAAAAATTAGCAAGCGTTGACGACGGAACAAGCATCTGCGACTTCGACGAAGAAGAAAAAGCCCACAAATACACGATTGAATCCAGCGTGATTCACTTTGAACGCAGCGGGATTCTCTTCAACATCGTTGACACGCCGGGCTATCCTGATTTCATCGGGCAGACCATCGGCGCACTTTACGGAGCGGATACCGCCGCCGTTGTCATCAACGCGTCTGCCGGTATCGAGGTCAATACCCGCCGCGTGTTTGCCGAAGCGAAAAAAGCCGGTCTGGGCCGCATCATCGTTCTCAATAAACTCGACGACGAAAAAGCCGACTTTGATAAACTCGTCAAACTCATTCAAGACGTGTTCGGTGCCGAATGTGTACCGTTCAATACGCCGAACGCCGGCGGACACGATTTTTCATCCGTTCAAAGTTCTTTCGCCGACGGTTCTAAATACAGGGATTCACTCATCGAAACCATCGTAACGGTTGACGAAGCCGTGATGGAAAAATATCTCGAAGGCGAAGTACCGCCCGAAGAACAACTTGCGTCTTTAACGAAGCGGGCTGTTCTCGACGGAACACTCGTGCCGATTGTCTGCGTTTCCAGTAAGAAAAAGGTCGGGCTGAACGAACTGCTTGACGCGTTTGCGTTTGCCGGTTTAACGCCGGATATGGTGAAACGGACAGCGAAAAACGGTGAAGGCGAAACGGTTGCTTTCACCGCCGACCCGAACGGTGCCGTTGTTGCCCAGGTATTCAAGACACGGATTGACCCGTTCGTTCAGAAATTGTCGTTCATCCGTGTTTATTCCGGTACATTGAAGAACGGACAGCAACTTAATGCTTCGACTTCCCGCCGCGGCATCAAAATTGCGCAACTGTTCCAAATGCAGGCGAACGAAACGAAGCCCGTTGATGAAGCAACGCCGGGAATGATTGTTGCCGTGGCAAAATTGGAAGAATTGGAAACGTGCAGCACGCTCGGCGATTTGGCGATGGATGCGTTTCCGTTTCCAACGCCGATGGTCGGACTTGCCGCCAGTCCGAAGAGCCGGGGTGATGAAGCGAAACTGTCCGGGGCGTTGGCAAAAATCACGCAGGAGGATTCCACGTTCACCGTTGAGCGGAATGAGCAGACGAAGCAACTCATCATTACCGGTATGAGCGAGTTGCATCTGAAAGTCATTCAGGAACGGCTGAAACGCAGGGATAAAGTCGAATTAGATACGAAAGAAGCGAAAATCGCTTACAAGGAAACGATTCAACAAAAGGCGGATGGAATGTACCGGCACAAGAAGCAGTCCGGCGGTGCGGGACAGTTCGGCGAAGTCCATATCCGTATGTATCCGTTCCCGAAAGGTACCGACCCGGCGGAATTTGCAGCGAACAAGGACGTGTTTCCGTCGTACAAAGACCACCATCACGACCCGTCGAACAACTTTCTATGGATTGACTGCATTGTCGGCGGCGTGATTCCGTCGAACTTTTTCCCCGCGATTGAGAAGGGGTTCAAAGAGCGGATGATCAAGGGAGTCATAGCCGGCTATCAGGTTCAGGATGTGGCGGTGGAATTGTATCACGGCAAGTATCACGACGTTGACTCGAACGAACACGCCTTTAAGACCGCCGGTTCAATGGCATTTAAGGAAGTGTTTCAGAAAGCGAAGCCGGCGATTTTGGAACCGATTGTCAAAATGGAAATTACGGTGCCGATGACGAACGTCGGCGATGTGAACAGCGATTTACCGAACCGCCGCGGGCGGCCGCTGGGCATTGACGATGCCGGCGGCGGAATGCAAACGATAACGGCGGAAGTTCCGTTGGCAGAGGTTACGACGTACAACCGGACGCTTGCGTCAATGACCGGCGGACAGGGTTCTT
>JAISJZ010000395.1 GCA_031261125.1 Planctomycetaceae bacterium
GTATAAGGATTTTCATGTTCGAGAAATTGTTTCAAATACCGCTGTTGACTCGATCTCGTTTCCGAACAAAGCACCATTGCCTGCATCGGAATTTGCGTTGAAAAAGCACCGGCTCTTGACTGCGGACTCCACCACCATGCTATCGGTGTGAGCCAAAGATGAATTCCGCGTTCATTACATTTCGAAACGAGATAATCGAGGATATCAAGATGTTCGTTTCGAATGAGATTGCCTTCGGCATCGCTGATTTCCGTATCGAAAACGTGAATTCGAATGGCGTTGATTCGGTTCGGTCCTTCTTTATCGCGGACAAGATCATCAATATCGGTATCGACAACAGCCTTGATGTCGGCTCCTCCTTCCTTGAGTAAACGGAATTCATGCCAACTTTGCGGATAATAATTGACGCCCCAGAGAGCAACTTCACCGCCGTCGATGTATTCCAGCACACCGTCCCGGACCAACATCGGACGGAGCGGCAACGGTTTACCTTGCGGACGCGGTGCTTGGCGGTTGGCTTCTTTTTGAATCTCCGGCTTCGGAAAGAGTTTTGTGTTTTTGAACGAATTTCTCGGTCCGAACACTATCGGGTCTGATTGAATTCCGCCAGCAGCATTGTTGTTTTCCGCCGCGATGATAATTTCGTTGACTTCGCCGAAGCGGATCAATTCTTTTGGTACGAAATATTCCCGTAACGTGTCCCAACCGTTGGTTCGTCCGATTTCCTTGCCGTTGAAGAACGAAACATCATTGTCGTCGATGGCGGAAACCGTCAGAAACAACGGCAATGTTTCCGATAATGCTTCCCAATGTTTCGGTACAAAAATTTCCGTTCGCAGCCAAGTGATACCGATGTCTTCCCACATTTTCGGCAAAGACGTTTTTTGCCAAGCGGCATCTTTGGCGGGAACACCGTTGATTTCTCCGAGCCGCGAATCTTTGCCGCCGTAAATCGCTTGCCAAGGTTGCATTGCCAAATTGACGCCGGTAAACAGTTCGACGGAAGTTTTCGATTCCGGTCTGTTCGGTAACGAAACGGTGATCGAGCCGAGCGTCGAAGCAACTTGACCGGAAACCGTTACGTAAAACAATGTGAATCGATCCGGCGAAAGATCGGCTTTTTCCGGCTGAACGGAAACGATTTTGAGCGGCTGCGGGACATGAATTTCCGGGACAGCCGCTTTCAATTCCGTCTGCGGACGAACCATAACGAGAATCTGCCAATTTTGTACGTTTTCCTTCGGATCGGAAACCAACCGGCTGGAAACACGAATTTCGTCCTGTGCTGCGGTCATCGAAACAAAGAACAAAACGATAGACAAACAACCGAGTAATGTCATTTTTTGTGTCATAGTCAGTAATTGTTGGTAAATAACATTTCTAAAATTTGTTATTGCGTTAGGCGAGAACCGCAAACCCCCTTCCGTTTGCGGCTCTGATTCGTTTCCAAAACCGCCCAAATCTCGTACGCAGTATAGCCGGTATTTGCCGGAATGTCAATCGTTGCCGACGAATTTAGCGGGACGATACTCTATTCCGACCAATGGAAATACGTTCGGAACTACAATTAACTCCCGACAAAATTTTACGCACCTTTCTAAAAACCTGCAAGCGTACTGAGACGGTGCTGTATCGCATTGCATTTTTACTTCAAAAGAGTTATGCTGGTACTAAACATTTAACGAGGGAACGCAATGAAATACCTTTTTCCTACCAAGACGACATTTATTTTGTGGATATGCTTTACGCTGGCATTTCTTGCCGCTCCGATTTATGACTTCGTTATCCTATTCCTTAAGGGTAATCAGACGAGTTATAATATATGGGACATTTTTCTGGCGGTAGTGATTGTGCCTCTGATGATTTATCTCCGCTACCAACAGTGCAGAATAAAGTATGATATAATAGCAGAATAAGAAATCTGTTTGATGAACAACTTTAGAAAATACGATAGCGGACGATAACTCAAACTCTGCGTTCCTCCGTGTTCTCTGCGGTTAAAAAACACCCGTGAACTGTTGCAAAAACCGTTCTCTCTAAATGACAATAAAATATGCGTCGCAGTTTGCCGGTGTGCATCTCAACTACGGGAAAGTTACCGCTCTTGACGACGTAACTCTGGACATTTCGGCAGGACAGATGGTCGGTCTCATCGGTCCCGATGGTGTGGGCAAGTCCAGCATTTTGGCGTTGATGTCCGGCGTGCGTGCTGTTCAACAAGGCACCGTCCTAACATTGGACGGCGATATGAAATACAAGCGGCATCGTGAAAATGTTTGCGCTGCGATTGCTTATATGCCGCAGGGCTTGGGCAAGAATCTTTACCCGACCTTGTCCATTGAAGAAAACCTGCAATTCTTCGCCCGGCTTTTCGGACATAACATTGACGAACACCGCCGCCGGATTGACGAATTGACCCGCAGCACCGGTCTATATTCTTTTCTAAACCGTCCGGCAGGGCAACTGTCCGGCGGAATGAAACAGAAATTAGGACTATGCTGTGCCTTGATACACGACCCCGACTTGCTCATTTTCGATGAACCGACCACCGGCGTTGACCCGCTGGCTCGCGCCCAGTTTTGGGAGTTGGTTGCCGATGTCCGTTCCAAGCGGGACGGTATGAGCATCGTCGTTGCAACCGCCTATATGGAAGAGGCAATGAAGTTCGATTGGCTCGTTGCCGTCAATGCAGGGAAAATCTTGGCAACCGGCACACCCGCCGAATTACTGGAACGTACCAAGACCAAAACACTTGAAGAAACGTTTATCCAACTGATGCCGGAAGATGCGTTTATTGCTTATTTGAAAGAGGTAAGCGGCGATTCGTTAGCGATGCCGCTTGCGGCACAAGTGCCGCCGCTAACGAATCGCAGTTCGCAACACGCTACTCGCCACTCATTCTCCCGCTTTTGGGCTTGCGTTTGGCGTGAGTCCTTGGAACTGCTCCGCGACCCGATTCGGGCAACATTGGCACTGCTCGGCTCGCTGCTTCTGATGCTGGTAATGGGCTACGGGATTAGTATGGACGTGGAAAATCTGCCTTATGCAATTCTTGACCGCGACCAAACGGGTTTGAGTGAAAATTATACGCTGAACATTTCCGGTTCACGTTATTTTATCGAAAAAGCCCCGATTCAAGATTACGATGAACTTGACCGGCGGATGCGCAGCGGAGACATTTCGCTTGCCTTTGAAATTCCGCCGAACTTTGCGAGGGATTTTGAACGCGGAACGCCCGTCGAAATCGGTGTTTGGATTGACGGAGCAATGCCGATGCGTTCCGAAACGATTCAAGGTTACGTTCAAGGAATGCACCAAATGTGGCTGCAAGAACAGGCATTACATCGGCTTGGTGCAACGTTGACAATCCCTGCGTCGATAGAAATTCGTTACCGCTACAATCCCGATGTAAAAAGTTTGCCGGCAATGGTACCGGCAGAAATTCCGCTGTTGCTGCTGATGCTGCCGGCGATGTTGGCGGCACTTGCCGTCGTGAGGGAAAAAGAATTGGGGTCGATTATCAATCTCTACACAACGCCGGTAACACGCACCGATTTCTGCTCGGCAAACAGGTTCCCTACGTCATCTTATCGTTGGCAAGTTTTCTGTTAATGGTATTGCTTGCCGTGTTGCTCTTTGACGTTCCCGTCAAAGGAAGTTTTCCGACATTGTTCTTTGCGGCATTTCTTTACTGCGTGATTGCAACGGGCTTCGGTTTGCTCATTTCGACGTTTGTCCGCAGTCAGATAGCGGTGATGTTTGTCGCAATGCTCTGTACAATGCTTCCGGCGATTCAATTCTCCGGTCTTATCAATACGGTGTCGTCGCTGGAAGGGACGGGACGAATTATCGGCGCGATTTATCCGACAACGTATATGCTCATCATCACACGGGGTGTATTTAACAAGGGTTTGGGACTGTTCGACCTCTACGGTTCTATCGGTATCCTGCTCGTTACCGTGCCGATTATTTTGATTGCGAGTATTTTGCTGTTGAAGAAACAGGAAGGGTAAAAAAAGTCATTGCCCCTTTTCACCGTTGAGCAACTTCAGCAAATCCTTTTCTGGAATAACCGTTACTTCGCCGTCAAGCCACCCGATGTTGGTAATAGGAATGGTATTCCCCCAACTAGTGTTCTGTTAATCCTAAATTTTGGGATTGAATCACCTCAAATTTATTGTATTTGCGGAATGAACAGAAACATTTAACCCCAATTTTTAGCAATAACAAAACACTAGTTGTACGGTGTCGAAGATAAATTCTCAGTGATTCTTCATCATCCTTGACCTGTTCAACATTTTTGAGTAATTCGTCAAACGAAATATCTGCCATCGGATTCATCCAACAAAATGGTTCCTGCACATCGATAATCGCCCAAAAATGCTTTTCGTTATTTATTGTCAATTCCGGCAACATCTTTTCACCAGTAAATCGGGAATAATTACAATTCCGGTCAGAAGAATACGAACGACTTGGACACTGATACCACTCTATTCTTTTATGAAACTCTTTGTTGTATTCGCTGTCCCACGGTTCATCAAGACGGATTTTCTCATAGATTTCCGTTGTGTGTATATCGGCGTGCCACCCAACGGATTTTCTCAACGATTTTGATAACTTCTCAAAATACGGCAGAATCAGTACCCGCCAAGAATGTAGCGGTTTGCCGTCCTTGTCCGTTGTATAAAGCGGCGGCAGTTCACCTTGTTCATCACGATAGGTTTTCGGAAGTGTTTACTAA
>JAISJZ010000005.1 GCA_031261125.1 Planctomycetaceae bacterium
GACTAAACCGAAATGTAACAAATGGTGTGAGATACAGTATCCGGCACTTAATCGTTACCAAAACTTCACTTGTCCGGGAATCGGCACAGGATACGAACCGGTCTTCGGGTCGGGAACAATCGGCGGCTGTACCGGCGCATCAGCGAAACATTCCTCCGGCAGCGGCTTAAATGCGAAATTGCTGTTGTACATTTCGTCCCAGCCGACAACCCTGCCCGTGTAAGCCGCAACTTGTCCGAGAATTGCTAATTGCGTACTTTTGACAATATAATCGTCGCTGTGCAGGCGTTCCCCCTTGCGGATTGCATTGAAAAGAGCAACCTGTTCCTCCGCGTGTCCGCCGAGTTTTTGTCCTTCAAAATGCCACGGATTTTCGCCGGTAATCTTTGCTTGTCCGACGTATGCCGTCCCCTTCGTGCCGATAATCGTATCGACTTCGTTGTTGTAGCAGCCCGTCGTTGTTCGGCAATACGCCTGAAAATGGAATGCGTCGCCCGGATAAACAAACGCAGCCGCGTGATGGTCAAACACGTTGCCGAATTGCCGGTCGGTCATTGACGAACGCCCGCCCATTCCAAAAGCATGCGACGGCACTTGTCCGCCGAGAACCCACGTCATCCGGTCAACGTTGTGAACCAGTGATTGTGTAAAATCATCACCGGACAGCCAAGAGAACATATATTGATTATACACCTGAACGTCCAGTTCGCTCATTCCTTGCGGATAACCGCGGACACCGTAAGGCGCACGCAGATAATTGCTGTGAATTGATTTAATATCGCCGATAGCACCGTCCTGAATCTTCGCAAAAAGTTGCTGATACTGCGGTGCGAACCGGCTCATCAAACCGGAAAGGAAACACAGGTTTTTCTCCTTTGCCAGTTTCACGGCTTCGGTCAACGTTTGCAAACCGTTTGCGTCAATCGCATTGGGTTTTTCGCAGAAGACGTGTTTGCCTGCCTGCAATGCAAGGAGCGAATAAATCGGGTGGAACTTGGCGGCACAGGCGATGAGAATGACATCCGCCCCGGAAGCAATCACGCCTTGGGCGTTTTTGAACCCGTCGAAAATTTTATCGGCAGGAACGTCAACTTGTTCAGAAAACTGCTTTTTCAAAGCGTTTGTCCCGTTCGCTGCTCTGTCTTTGAAGTAATCGCCGACGGCAACGAGTTTCACGTCTTTGCCGGTAGCAAGGGCTTGGTTAGCGGCACCCAGTCCCCGTCCGCCGGAGCCGATGAGTCCGATTTTGATGATGCCGTTTCCGGCAGCGTGAACACGGGGAACGTTAACCGCAAGGGTTTGTCCCGCGGCGACAACAGCGGCAACTTTCAGAAATTGACGGCGGTTCGGCATAGTGTTAATCCTGATTAATAAGTACAGATGTTCGCATTCCGCATTATAATGCATTCGTATTTGTTTTTCAATCCGCTGCCAGCCAACTGACCGCATTTTTCAGCAGTTGAACGAACCCAGCGGACGAAACACTCGCCGCATCGTGTCCCAATGCTGTGTGAAAAACCCGACCCTTGCCGTATGTCAAAATGAACGCTATCGGGTACGGCTGCTTGTCCTGATTTGATACTGCTTCCGCTAACACGGTTATTGAAACTTCGCTCGGCTTGAAACAATGATACAATTCGTCGGACGTTTCAAAGTCCGTCATATCCGCTGTTATCGGATGTTCTTTGTTAATAATACGCACCGTGAACTTGCCGTACCGGTCGTGATATTGTTTCGCCGGACATTTCTGTGCATCCGGTTCCCAAACCCTGCCGATGATTTTGTCGAAGTCCGTCCAATCCTCGAACGCCCCGCACGCAAAATGAAAAACGAACAATCCGCCGCCGTCTCTAACAAACTTGTCAATGTTTGCTTTGGCGGCATCGTTCCGTTTAAGTCGCTTGTAATTTTTGAAATGCAGGAACAGTACCTTGTAATCGAAAATCACATCGGTTGCGAGAACTTCGGCATCGCCGCAGATAACGGTTTCGTTGCCTTTGACGGCGTTAAGCGTCTTTTGCATTAGAGCGGCAGTGCCTTCAAAACGGTAATAGCCGGCTGTTTCGTCATCAACAATGAGAATCCGTGTCTTCGGCGCGTCATCGGCAGCAGACAACACAAGGAACGGAACGAAAAGCAAACACAGCAGCAAAAAAATGTGTTTTGGCATTGGGGCGTAAAAAGGAATTATTCTAAATTCAGGTTCGCTGCGCCCATTCTACCTTTTTTCAATCAATAACAACAGCCCCGCCCGTCAGGGCGGTGTTTCAAACAGCACCTCTTTATGATAGAATAACCGCGATAGGTTTTGTTTTAACTCGTTTGACCCTATTCATATCTACCTGATGTCCAAAGCAGCAATAAATATCATCGGCGAGTCCATCAACGATTCGGTTCCGTCGACGCATACATTGTACGAAAACGGCGATATTGCCGGTATCAAAGAACTTGCCCGCTTCCAAGATGAGCAGGGGTCTGCCTATATTGATGTGAATGTCGGCGGACGTTCCGCGGAGTTTTTCGCCGGCATCGTCAAGGAAGTCCAAACGGCAACCCGCAAACCGTTGTCCATTGACACGCCGGACATCAAACTTGCTGAAGCGGCACTGAAAGTGTATGATGAGTCCGCCGGTGTGCCGCTGCTTAATTCCATTTCGCCGCTGCGGACGGAAATGTTTCAACTGTACAAAATCAAGCCGTTCCGTCCGATTTTGCTGATTTCCGAACAGTTGCTCGACGGCAAACCGGGGGCGTGTCATACTGCCGAAGAAACATACGCTGCCGCTAAATTTTTGCTTGCCGAAGCACGGAAAGCGGGAATCGCGAACAGCGATTTGATTTTTGACCCCGGCATTGCCCCCATCGGCACCGATGCGGACGGCAATCTGAAACGGCTCCTTACAGCGTTGGAAATGATTCACCGCGACCCTGGTTTTTCCGGTTTTCACGCTTCCGTGGGACTGAGTAATTTCACGGTAATGCTGCCGCCGAAACGGAAAGACGGTTCGCCTGTGAAAAGCCCGTTGGAAAGCGCGTTTCTGACGCTGGCGATTCCGCTTGGTTTGGATTTTGTGATTGGTTCCGTCAAACGGAATTACGAAACACTGCCGACAGACCATCCGGCGATGCAGTGCGTTACGGACTGCCTGAATGTCGGCGGAATGGACTCCATTATGCGGGTGCGGAAATTCTATAAATAGTTGTTGACACGGAATTAAAAATCAGATAAAATCCGCCGCTGAATAGTTTTACTCCCTACCCTCTGCCCTTATATGTTGATTGACTTTGTTGTCTTTATCGGTTTTCTCGTTGCTGTTCTCGTCATCGCCTTTGTTATGGGCGGACGGGATAAGAAGAAAAAAGAATCCGCCGCAAGTGATTACTTCCTTGCAGGTCGCGGGTTGGCTTGGTGGCTTATCGGTATTTCGCTCATTTCGGCGAATATCAGTGCCGAACAGTTTGTCGGTATGTCCGGGCAGGCGGCAATGTATGTCGGCTTGGCAATCGCATCCTACGAATGGATTGCCGCCGTTTCACTTGTCATCGTCGCCTTCGTGTTCTTGCCCCGATTTCTCAAAGCCGGCGTTTATACAGTTCCGCAATTCCTCGAAACCCGATACAACCGCCTCTGCCGGACATTGATGTCGCTGTCCTTGCTGGGCGTGTATGCGTTTGTAACAATCGGTGTTGTCAATCTTGCCGGTGCAAAAGCGTTTGCCGACTATCTGCACGGACAACATTTTCTTGGTTTGGATTTGACGAAAGTCGATGCCGATACACTCATCTTTTTCTTCTCGTGGGTAATGGGTATCTTCGCCGCGGTCTATGTTTGGTACGGTGGCTTAAAGTCGGCGGCGTGGGCAGGGTCGCTGCAAGGCACGGCACTGATACTGTGCGGTATCGTTATTCTCTATTTTGCAATGTCGCAACTCGCTCAAATACCGGCAACATCAGACAACCCGAATGAACCGACATTGACATCGGCATTGACCGCAATGGATGTTCCGGCGGAAGAACAAACGAAGATTTTGCCGAAACTCGAAAAAGCGGGAGCGTGGGAGCGGTTCACAACGATTAACAATCCGAAACTGCGGATGAACCTGCCGTGGAACGATATGATTCTGCCGATTACCGCTCTGATGTTCGGTATTTGGATTCCGAACCTGTATTACTGGGGACTTGACCAGCACATTATGCAGCGGACTTTGGGCGCACGGTCGTTGTCGCAAGGGCAAAAGGGTATCGTCTTGGCAGCGTTCCTCAAACTGCTGATTCCGTTCATCGTGATTTTCCCCGGTATGATAGCGTTCAACTTGTACTCCGGCAGTATGAAAGAAAATGCGTTTGCCGCGAAAGGCGGTTATGAAAAATTGGAGGCGGAGCGGGAAAAATACGGACAACTGTTCGATTTCGATGCAAAATTTGCGTCGTTTGAACCGGAGGCAGCAGTGCTGATGTTGCAATACAATGCTAAAAAAGCCGGTGTTGCTGTCCCGGAAACCGCACAGGAAAAACCGTTTGACGCATTAGTAGCGCATAAGAAAGACATTGCCGCCCAAAAAATCGAAATGGGATACGGCAAGCAAATCAGCGGCTACGATTACGATTCCGCATTCGGTTTGCTGGTGCGAAACTTGGTGCCGGAAGGCGGGTTTCGCGGCTTCGTCTTGGCGGCATTGTTCGGAATGGTTGTCAGTGCATTGGCGGCAATGCTTAACGCTGTTTCGACGTTGTTCAGTATCGACATTTACAAAGAGTTCTTCCGCCGCAAAGCATCGGACGGCGAAATCGTTTGGGTCGGTCGCGTTAGTGTCGGCGTGTTTATGGTTTTGGCGTGTTTTATGGTACCGGTATTGAACAACCCGAAGTTCGGCGGTATCTTTACGCTCATTCAGGAATTTCAAGGATTCGTTTCGCCGGGCGTGTTGTGTGCGTTTATGTTCGGTTTCTTCGTTCCTGCTGCTCCCCGATGGTCGGGAACGCTGGCGTTACTCGGCTGTCCGGTGATTTACGGATTGTTGAAAATATTCAAACCGGATACAGCGTTCCTTGACCGGATGAGTATTACGTTCGTGATTATCGTGGCTGTGATGACATTGGCGACCGTGTTGTTCCCGTTGAAGGAAAAATTCAAGTTGGAAACAAATACGACGATGGACTTGAAAACGTCGAAAGCGGCAGTGTTCTTTGGTCTTATCGTGGTGTTAATCACGGCTTGGCTGTATTCTCATTTCTGGGATTATCAACTTCTTTTGTGGGACGGTTTCATCGAGAGTTTCAGCAAGAGCAGTATTTAGCCGCCGCTAAACGGAATTTACGAACTTGACAGAATTGCCGGAAAACGTTATAAGACGGAAACCGGCAACTAAAACAAGGAAGAACAATGTCAACAATCAGTAATTCATACCTTGATAATCTGAATGCGTCCAACTCGGCAACCGCCGGCAAAGACCGGATGAGCGACCTGACGATGACCGACTTTATCAAAATGATGACGGCGGAGTTGGAAAATCAAGACCCGATGAGTCCGATGAGCAATACGGAAATGCTCTCGCAAATCAATCAACTTCGGCAAATCACGTCCAGCGATAAACTTTCAACCAGTATCGAGGCGTTGTCGCTCGGACAAGCATTGACGACAGCATCAGGGCTTATCGGTAAAACGGTAACCGGTGTCAATTCGCTCGGCAGTGAAATTACAGGCAAGATCGACAAAATTACGATAGAGGACGGTGTACCGAAACTGCACATCGGCTCTTCCCTTGTAGAAATTGCGAACATTACAGCAGTCGACGGCGGCTAACCGGCAGTTGCGGAACGTGTTGTATGTTGTAATGCGTTTCAAGAATGATTAGACGCTCACCGCTCTAATACGCATCAAAGAACCGGTTGTCGGTGCCGCCGGTACCGATTTTGAATTTCACCGGCTTATAACACTTCGGACAGCGTCCTTCGTATGCGGTACCGTCTTTGTTCACATAAACCCTGACATACACACCGCAGCAGTTGAACCGCACGCCGATAAACCGGCGTTCCTCTTTCGGGACATCGGCCGTGTCCTGTTTCACCGGCTTATCCGGTTCACTGCAAAGGTCAAGGGACATTTTTGAAAATTATTTTAAGCCGCACGCCTCCTGAACCCGGCGGAGAACTTCGGTACCTTTTTTTCGTGCCGTTGCCGCTCCCGCCGCCAATACTTCCCGCACCAATGCCGGTTTTGCCGCCAACTCTTCCCGTTTTGCTCTCGCTTCGGCAAAGTAATTTTCGGCAAGAGCAACCAATTCTTTCTTAATCCCGCCGTAACCGAAACCGCCCTTACGGTATGTTGCGTCCAATGCTGCAATTTGCTCCTTCGATGCAAACAGTGAATACAACTCGAACAGGTGGTCGCCTTTCGGGTCTTTCGGTTCTTCCATCGGTCGGCTGTCCGTTACGATGCCCATTATTTTTTTCTTTTGAACTTTCAAGTCCTCGAACACTTCGACGGCGTTGCCGTAACTTTTTGACATTTTCCCGCCGTCGAGTCCCGGTACTTTTGCCGTGTCTTCGACAATGTATCCTTTCGGCATCACGAACACTTCGCCGAACGAATGGTTGAACGAACCGGCAATATCGCGGGCAACTTCGATGTGCTGCACTTGGTCGGCACCGACGGGAACCGAGTCCGAATCGTACAGCAGAATATCCGCCGCCATTAAAACGGGATATACAAACAAACCCGCATCTGACGTTAGTCCTTTCGCCTTCTTATCTTTGTAAGCGTGGCAGCGTTCGAGCAGTCCCATCGACGTTGTTGTCATCAGAATCCAACACAACTGTGAAACCTCCGGCACATCGGACTGTACGAACAGCGTTGCCTTTTCGGGGTCGAGTCCCAACGCCAGCAAGTCCGTTGCCGCATCCAGTGTGTTTTGTGCCAGCACCGCCTTATTCCGCACCGTTGTCAATGCATGCAGATTGGCAATGAAATAAAATGCCGTTTCTTTTCCATTTTGCAGGGCGATGTACTGTTGGATGGCACCGAAGTAGTTTCCCCAGTGAAAACGTCCTGTCGGCTGAATACCGGATAAAATACGCATTGAGTAAGTGGTAGTAGGATAGTGAGTCGTTTATTCTTCCGCTTTCAATTTCGATACAACGCGGTACGATTCAATCACAAGCCAAACG
Source organism: Planctomycetaceae bacterium (assembly GCA_031261125.1). Classification (GTDB taxonomy): domain Bacteria; phylum Planctomycetota; class Planctomycetia; order Pirellulales; family Thermoguttaceae; genus WRKP01. The sequence goes on from JAISJZ010000005.1 coordinate 7,168, forward strand.
GCAAGCAGAATAATGCCCGTACCGATGAAAGTCAACAAGTAGTTCTTTTTCGCAACGAAGCCGTTCGGGTCAAAGAAAATACTGTACGACATTGCCCAAAGCGGAATAATAATCATCACCGCCGCAGGCAGTATCAGATACACCGCCGGAATCTTCCGCCGCATCAGATACACGCTGCCGACCAAGAGCGTTAAACCGGCAACAACTTGATTACCCGCCCCGAAAACGGGCCACAAAATCAAACCGCCGGTACCGTAAGGTGCTGTCGGACTTGCTTTGCACAACGCCAACGCCCCCGCCATCAACAGACCGATAAACGTTGCAAAATACCGGTTCCGCAGCGGAGTGATTCGGAGCGTGCCGCCTAATTCCTGCAATAAATATCTCATCAAACGCAGTGCCGCATCAATCGTTGTCGCCGCAAAACACGCCACTAAAATCGCAATGATACCCTGACCAAATTTAATAGGTATGCCGACGCAGTGAATAAAGTTTGCCCCGCCCTCGATGAACGTGCCAACCTGTTCACCGAGATTCATTTCCGCCCACGATTTAGTATAACGTAAATTCCAAGCGTCTTTGCCTTTAATGATTTCGGTGGTTGACTGCGTATTCTTCGTTGATTCTATCGCCGCCAGTTTTGCGTCTTTCACATTCAGAACGCCCAAACCGATGCCGGCGGTACAACTTAAAATCACGAGGACGGCGAGAGCGGCTTCCAATAACATACCGCCGTATCCGACAAAACAGGCATCTTTCATTGACGCAACCTGTTTGCTGCTCGTACCGCTGCAAACCAAAGCGTGAAACCCGCTCACCGCACCGCAGGCAACGGTAATAAACAAGAACGGAAAAATCGGCGGCGCACCGGCATTTTTTGCTTCGGCAAGACGTAGCGGCGGGGCAGTGCCGAACAAGTCGGCAGTTCCCGCCAAACCGGCAACGGTCAAACCGGCGACAATTAACGCCAACGCAATGTACAGAATCAAACTGTTAACATAGTCCCGCGGCTGCAACAGAAGCCAAACCGGCAGAACGGACGCAAAATAACAGTAGATAAACAATACCCACGTCCAAAGCATTATCGGGTTCAGCGATTCGTGAATGTTTTCTAAGGACGGCATATAAAACGAAAAGACCGGATAATTCGCCGACAAACCGACGGTGATGCCGAGAATGACGATGGACGCAAACGAAGCGGTGAGCAACGAAATGCCGTACCGGTGCGTAACGATACCGAGAATAATTGCCACAGGAATTGAAATAACTGTCGGCATAACGGACTGCGGATAATCCTTAAATGTCGTCGCAATGACGTTGCCGAACACAGCGACAACAATCGCCAAGATGAACGTGAGCAGAATCAGCAGCAGAAGTTTGGCGGACGGCGACAGTACCGACCCTGCAATATCGCCGATAGAGCGTCCTTTGTTCCGTAGCGACATAACGAGGGCGGTAAAATCGTGAACTGCCCCGATGAAGATACTGCCGAAGACCACCCACAGCAGAGCGGGCAGCCAGCCCCAGAGAATTGCAATCGTCGGTCCGACAATCGGTCCCGTTCCGGCAATAGCGGTGAAGTGATGCCCGAAAATAACGTACCGGTTCGTCGGGCAGAAGTCGATGTCATCCCGCAATTCAACGCTCGGCGTGATTTCATCGGCGTTGAGTTGAAATATCTTCCGAGCAAGAAACTTACCGTAGGTGTTGTACGCAACGATAAAACCGAAAAACGAAGCAAACGCAACAAGGAGCGTGGACATCAGGGGGGAATTGATAATTGGTAATGGATATGGATAATTGTCTGATTATCCCTGATTTTTTCCGTTTGTCAATTAAATCCGTCCGCTATGTCCGATATTGAAATTGCCCGCGCAGCAAAAATGCTGCCGATACAGGATATTGCCGAAAAAATCGGTATCGCTGCCGAACAACTCGAACAATACGGCAAATACAAAGCGAAGTTAGCCGTTGGTTTTAATCAACACTCCGGCGGAATCAGTTCCGCCGCTAACGCCGGCAAACTGATTCTTGTTACCGCCATTACGCCGACACCGGCAGGCGAAGGAAAAACGACGACAAGCGTCGGACTTTGCGATGCTCTGAACCGCATTGGTAAAAAAGCGATCGTCGCCCTGCGGGAACCGTCGCTGGGTCCGTGTTTCGGCATCAAGGGCGGTGCCGCCGGCGGTGGATATGCCCAAGTAGTGCCGATGGAAGACATCAATCTGCATTTCACCGGCGACTTTCACGCTATGACCTCGGCGCATAATCTGCTCTCGGCAATGCTGGACAATCATCTGCATTTCGGTAACGCCCTGAAATTGGACACCCGGAAAATTGCGTGGCGGCGCGTCGTTGACCTGAACGACCGGGCATTGCGGAACGTCATTATCGGTCTCGGCGGTCAAGTTAACGGCGTACCGCGGGAAAGCGGCTTTGACATTACCGTTGCGTCTGAAATTATGGCGATTTTCTGTTTGAGCAATTCGCTTGCCGAACTGAAAGAGCGCATCGGAAAAATCATCGTCGGCTATACGGCGGAAAACGAGCCAATCGTTGCGGCTCAACTGAAATGCACCGGTGCGTTGGCAGCGTTGTTAAAGGACGCAATCAAGCCGAACTTGGTACAGACATTGGAAAACAATCCGGCATTCATTCACGGCGGTCCGTTTGCAAACATTGCTCACGGCTGCAACAGCGTTCAGGCAACGAAACTTGCGCTGCAACTGGCGGACTATGCCATAACCGAGGCGGGGTTCGGTGCGGACTTGGGGGCGGAGAAATTTTTCAATATCAAGTGCCGGCAGGCGGGACTGAAACCGGATGCCGTTGTGATTGTTGCTACCGTCCGGGCATTGAAATATCACGGTGAATTCAGTAACGAGCGGGAATCGGCGTTTCCCGCATTATCCGCAGGTTTTGCCAACTTGCGTAAGCATATTGAGAATGTTCAGCAATTCGGCGTTCCGGCGGTCGTTGCCGTCAATGTTTTCCCGACGGATACGGACGAAGAAATTGATTACATCATCAAACGCTGTGCGGAACTCGGCGTGAAAGCGTCCCGGTGTGAACATTGGGCAAAAGGCGGTGCCGGTGCGGAAGAGTTGGCGCATTATGTTGCCGAAACATCCAAAGCGGGGAGCAAAAACTTCCGGCTTCTCTATCCCGATGAAATGCCGCTGCTGCAAAAGATTGAAACGGTCGCAACGAAGATTTACGGGGCGGACGGCATTACAGTTGACAAGAAGATACAGGACAAGTTGGTGCAGTTTGAATCGCTGGGCTTCGGGCATTTTCCGGTTTGTATGGCAAAGACGCAGTATTCGTTCAGTGCGGACGCAACGTTGCGGAACGTGCCGAAGGGGTTCACCGTACCGGTGCGGGACGTGCGTGTTGCCGCCGGGGCGGGCTTCGTTGTCGCATTAACCGGCGAGATAATGACGATGCCGGGTTTATCGAAGAGTCCCGCTGCCGAACGGATTGACATCGACGACAGCGGGAATATCACGGGACTGTTCTGACAAACCGGGGTTTTATTGTCCTTCCTGCTGCGGGAACGCACGCCGACGCTCGCCGCCGCCTTCACGCCGTTGTCCGCCGCCCTGACCGGGTCTCCAAGAATCCGCACCGGGACGATAGCCGTCGCCGCGTTCGCCCCGACCGCCTTCACGCTGCGGAGGTGCAAATTTTTCCCGTGCTTCCTGAACACCCTTCGTCAGGTCTTCCGCCTTTTTCAGTTGGTCGGGAGTCAACACGGCTTTAATCTTTTCAGCATACTTCTTCTGTAGGGCTTCGACTTCGGTACGCAGTTCCTGACCGAGTTTTTGCCGCTCGTCCTGCGACAGGTTCCGCCAATCCACATTACCTCGCTTCTCAAGTGCTTCTCTGCCTTCTTTTTCTTGTTCTTCCTGAATTGCTTTCAGTTTCGCCTTCTGTTCATCTGTCAAGTTGACAACGTCCAGATTCCGGGCATTCAGGCGCGGTGAATCAAGACCGCCGGCAAGTTTGAACCGCAGTTCCTTCACTTTGACCTGCTGTTCCGGCGAAAGAACCTGATTGACTTTCGCTTGGGCTTCGTCAACCCGTTTCTCTATTTCTTCCCGGAACTTCTGCATTTCCTCGCGGGACGGCGGACCTTGTCCTTCCCGGCGTTCACCCCGCTGCGGACGCTGCTCTTCCGCCAGTTTCGTCAGTTGCGAAATCTGTTCTTCCGTTAAATTGAGTTCCTTTTTGAACTCTTCGTTGCGGAGCAGTCCGCCGACAGTGTCAAAGCCGCCGAAACCGCCCGGACCGCGGCCTCCCGGTCCACCGCCCTGCCCCCTGCCGCCCGGACCTCCCGGTCCGCCGCCCGGCTGGGCAAACGCGGTCAATGCCACCGTTAACACGGCAATAAAAGTCAGTGCCGAAAAAATTGTCCTCTTCATTGTGTTTCCTCCGAAACAAAAAAGTTGTGCACCAAAACACTAATGCTCTCTATCACAGAAAACACCTTTTCACGGGGAATGTTTCGGAAAAAATAAAAAGAAATTAGAAACTCCTGCCGCAAACAACAGGGACTAGACATTCATTAACTGGTCAATAATCGGCAAATTGCTTTCAAGGACATTTCCGCACTGCCGTATTTCGTCAAGCGGCATCCATTGTACCGCCGCAACCTCGGCAGGATTCGCCGTTATCACGGCATCGCCGTCCAAAGCGGCGAAGTACCAGCGAAGGTGAACGTTCCACGGAGTAACGCTCTGCGTGAAAAAACGAAGGGAGTGAACCGAAACGCCAAGTTCTTCGCGGCACTCCCGTTTCAGGGCTTCTTCGGGTGTTTCGCCGTCTTCGATACCGCCGCCCGGAAAGCAAACCGCTCCGGGAGCAATTATAGTTTGCGACCGGGTGATTACCAGATATTTGCCGTCCCGCTCCATCAGAGCAATCACGCCGCGGCGTTGAGCGGGCTTATCGTCAATGCTCATCTTTTCCATTTACCTTGCCGTAATCTTTTGAAAACTGTTTTGCAAACCGGAAACCAAAAACAGCGGGTTAAACCTGCCACTCTTGCTGAACGATACTATGCCGTTGCCAAAATGTTTGTGCGAAGATTAGATAGCCGGATATTTCCACGGCGCACGGTACTCGCGGGACAATAGTTTCGCCGCCGCAGGGTCGTTCGGTATTACCTGCTTTTCGCCATCCCAAACAATACCGCGTCCCAATTTCAGCGATAACATTCCCAGCAATGCCAGCGTTGTCGAACGGTGTCCCTTCTCAATATCGCAGACCGGCAGACGGTCTTTCTCAATCGAGTCAATGAAGTTCGCCCAAAGTCCGGCAATGTTCTGGTCATCCGGCTTGTCCAACTTCGGGTCGCCGTGTTCCGCCGGCGTGCCATTGCAGTCCTGCGACGGATAGAACGACCAGCCGTCCTGCCAGCCGAGGTGCAGCGTGCCTTTCGTCCCGTAAAAATAAACACCGATGTTGTGCTTTTCCGGCGGATTGCCCGAATACCGGCGGTGTTCCCATTCCAAATCGAAATTGTCAAATTGATAAATTACCGTCTGCGTGTCGGGACCGTCGGAATTGTCTTTCGCAATAAACCGTCCGCCGGTTGACGCAACGCTCTTCGGATACACGTTGTCTCCCGCCCACCACGTAATTTGGTCGAGCCAGTGAATTCCCCAATCGCCGAGTTGCCCGTTGCCGAAGTTCAAAAAGTTGCGGAACCCTTTCGGATGAATCCGGGGGTTAAACGGTACGAGCGGAGCAGGACCGCACCAGAAATTCCAATCGAGACCGTCGGGAACCGGTTCGTCGGGAGCGGGACTTCCGGCACCGCCCTGATAATGAACGAACGCCCTGATATGCCCGACTTCACCGGCTCTGCCGCTGCGTAAGAATTCGATTGCCTGCTGATTGTGCGGCGAAACGCGGCGGTGCGTTCCTACTTGGATTTTCTTGCCGGTTTCGCGGGCTGCCTTCACCATCGCGATACCTTCATTGACGGTATGGCAAACGGGCTTTTCGACGTAAACGTTTGCGCCTGCGTGAACGGCGGCAATCGTAATAAGCGGATGCCAATGGTCGGGTGTGGCGTTAATCACGATGTCCGGCTTGATTTGTTCGAGCATTTCCCGATAGTCGGTGAACCGTTTCGGTGTGATACCGGTACCGTCTTCAGACGCTTTGATGCCGGTTTCGAGTTGCCGTTTATCGACATCGACAACGGCGACGGGTTCGACTGTTTTCGACGCAAGGGCGGTGTTGAAAATGTTTTTTCCCCACCAGCCGCTTCCGACGAGGGCAAGGCGGTACTTTTTGTTTTTGTCCGCACCGAGGACAGCAGGGGCGGCAAAAGCGGATGCGGCTGTCAGAGCGGCAACCTGTAAAAATCGGCGGCGTGTTGTCATAGCAGTTGAAAGGTTAGGGAGAAACCGGCAGTGCCGGCGGATTGTACCGCATTATACACGGCAGATAACTGCCCGGCAACTATTCCGCCGGCAGCGTAATCGGTGCCGGTTCGCGGGACATCAGTGAAAAACGCCGCGGTATCTGCGGCAGTAAATCCGTTTCAAAAGAATCCGTTGAATCTGTCAATGAGCCGGGAACATCGTTTCCGGCTTCCGCGTTATCGCGCCTCGTAAACACAAACTCACTGCCGATTTTTCCGATGCTTGTCTCCAATAAAGAGTTTCCCGTTTCCCGTTTCTCTGTTCCCTGTTTCAAAAATTCCGTCGCCTCTTTTTTCAGCAACGCTTTTTGTTCATTCAGCCAAGCATTTGTCTTTTCACCCAGCGGCACAGAAACGGCGGCAATTTTTTCGAGAAACGTTTTCGGTTCTTCTCCCTGTATTTGACGTTCGGCATACTGCTGCTTGTATCCTTCCCATTGTTTGATAATTTCCGGGTCTTTAATTGCCGTAAAACCTAAAAAAACGATGAGCGAGTACAACGCCGCTGTCGGCAGCAAGCGGTGCGAATCGTACAGTTTCAGGGCAGTACCGAAGGATTTTTTTAGCCGCAGCGTCCGACCGGTCGAGTCGATACTGCAAATTTCGTCAAGGATTAAATGCGACAGATACCCAATCGTCAATGCCGCTGCTTTCACGAGACGTTCGCTAACTGTTCCCGTCGAAAGAAAAAAGACCAACTGCCCGGAAAAAACCGCCGCGGGGATACTGTGAAACATTCCGCGGTGATTCGTCAGTTTCTTGACAGCAAATCCGACGGCAAAGCGGACGAACAGAAAGTTGCACGCCCCGCTTAACAAAACGATGTCTTCGGCGATGCCGGAAAATTCCCGAAGCCGTTGAACGAGGAGGACAGCACTCAATCCGGCGGCGAAGTAGATACACTCCTGAAACGACCGGCTGGTGTCGCTGTCGATGTCCGGCAGCATACCGGCGATGCTGCATAGCCCGGCAGAAAGCAGCGATGTCGGCACAGAAAAGCCAAGGTGGTACGCACCGGCACCGAGAATGATGCCGGTCGCGGTACTGCACGCTATATGCTGCTTAAAACTGCCCATCGGCAGAGCATAACAATATCGGCGAATTCAAAAAAGGGCAATTTTGACCTATTGACTGACGGCAGCACCCAACCGTACACACCGGCGGCGAACCGACCGGCTATTTTACCCCAAATTCCACGCTTTAATGAGTATTTCGGCACCGGGAGTCATCTTTCGCAGTTTTGCGGCGATTTTCTCTTTGGCTTCCGGGGCTGCTTTTTCCGCTTTCGGTTTCAGTGCGGCGTAGTTTGCCCGGCGTTTCCGGCGGCGGCGGATTTCTTTTTGACGTTCGCTGATGGACATTGTTAAAGAATAGGGGATAGGGAACACCTGAAAATACACTACTTCATAGCAATAGTAATCTAAATCAGCGTTTTGTCAAGGGGAGAAAAAAGTGCCTTATCCAATTTGAGAGTTTTTTATCATCTCTGTTGTAACAGCATTTTTTTTGAAAACTTTTTGAAAATTCGTAAAAAAATTGTTGACAAACTGGATTTTGTATACTACACCATCGGCGAAAATTAGAGAGATGTCCGCGCACCGCTGGTGTTGCGGCTAAAATTAAGAGTACGTCAGCAATTCAACAGCCGCCGCAAGGCGGATTGGTGATTTTCGCAGGCAACCGAGCAATCGGGTGAAGAGAATCAATGGACAAAGAATACTGCGTGTCTCCCGTGAGGGAGCGTCTGCGCTTTGTCCATAGAGCATCTTCGGCGTTCCGCTTTGAAACTAGGGGCGCACCACTTATGCCGGTGGGAAGAATCCTATCTGTTGGACGCACCGCTCCTGTCTTGAAGCGGTCTTGCTTGGCGAATTCTGCCATTATCCTTAACTTTGGAGAGCAACAGTGAGCAACCAAAACATCGTCTATGTTCTGACCAATCTTGCAATGCCGGGCTTGTGCAAAATCGGAAAAACAACGACTGGACTTAATCCCGACCGAGTAACACAACTTTCTTTTGCTTCCGGTGTTCCGTCACCGTTTGAAGTGTATTATGCCGCTAAAGTGGACAATGCAACCGAAGTAGTTCCGTTTCAAGCGTAAAACTATGAATAAAAGGCAAAAACAAAGCAAAACTTCGATTACGCTCTGTTATTTTATGTCATAATTTTGAACTTGATGCAGTAGTAGAATCTGCATTATATTTTGCGTTCAAGGATTTTCGGCTTAACAGAAAAAAAGAATTCTTTAATGTTAAGCCGGAACAGGTTAAACAATCTCTTGCACTGTGGACGCACGAGGATTACACCGAAAAGTTAAAGCAAGAGGCGAAGCAGAACGCTCAAAACAGACCTTTTCTCTAACCCCTTTTGGCAGTCACTGAAAATTTGGGGTACCCTTAAATTCACAAAGTAAAACAGAAAACTTGTAGATTCCCAAACACTTTATTTTACCTATTTTAATGTTAGAGAAAAGGTCTAATAATTCTCGCACGCCTACCACTCACCCATTGCGTATTTTTCTTTTTTTTGATAAAATGCGGGGTTAATAGAGGTTCTCTATAGTATAAGCATCCAAAAGGTGATGATATGGCTAAAAATGACAAAAAGTTTAGAGAAGAAATAAAAAGCAAACTGAGAACAACTCTTACTAAAAAAGGGGACGTGGTTAAGTTTGCATGGCTTTGTGCCGTGCGGGCTTTGCCTTTCTTGGGGGCAAAAGGTAATTTTAATTTTTGGAAAGAAGAAGAAAGAGAAGAATATCTCTATTCGCTTCTTCTTGTGCTGGATAGAAGTAACTGCTTCAACAACAACATCCTCGCTGTCTTCGCCAACGCCGCCAACGACGCCGCCAAAACCGCCGCCTACGCCGCCTACGCCGCCCTTGACCTTCACGCCGCTGGACGAAAATATGATTTTGAGAAAATTATTTTCCAGGATATACGAGATATTCGAAATCACAAAGAATTGAACCACGATCGAAATATTTATGGCAACGTCTGGAACAATTTTCAGACGGCATTGGAGAATATTGGTTGTGGTTACTGGGGAAAGTTGTATCGAGAGATTTTTGATAACGGATTTGTTCTGGACCATGAAGCGTTGAAAAGGCGTTTGAGTGTTCCTGAGGAAATCCGGGACCGGGGAGCAAAAGCCGTTGCGGATTATTTAGTGGAGTTAGAAAAAAGTGCCAAGAAGGGAAACAAACCCATCTTTCTGAATGAAGCCCGTCTTATCATTCTCGGAGAAAAAGGAGCAGGAAAAACAAGTCTCGCAAGAAGACTCATTAAGAGTAATGCGGGAATGCCAAAGGAAGAGGACAGTACCTTCGGTGTAGATGTGTTACCCTGGAAAATACCAAGAAAGGACAACCCAGATGAAAAAATCAATGTTCCTATCTGGGATTTTGCGGGACATGTGGTGACTCACGCCGCACATAAGATTTTCCTTGCGAAACGCTGTGTCTATGTGATTGTTTACAATGGACGAATCGAAAGAGATAATCACTTGGAATACTGGCTGGATCAAGTTAAAGAAAAAGATTCCACGGTTTTTATTCTGGTTAATCTACGTGGAGATAAAAATAACCCGCAAATTCCAAAAAACAAATTGAAGCGGTTGTATGACAAGAATACAATAGAGTTTTACGAAGTTGACCTCAAGAAAGACGAGACAAAAATTGCCGAATTTAGAAGTAAAATCATAGGTGCGATCAATGCGTCCTCTACATGTAATGATCTAGCGATTCCCGGTTATTCTAAAACAAAAGAAACACTGGCAACTTATTTCGAAAACAATGAGCGCGGATGCATAGAAAAAAATGAGTTTGATAAAATTACAAAAGAGAATGGTTCTGACAATCCGACATTATTATTGGAATTATTTGATCTTTTAGGTCATTGTCGGTATGATAAAAACATCGACGCAAAAAAGGTATTCAATCTTAAATGGATTAGTGATGGAGTATATATAATTTTCAATTGGATTTCTAATAATCATAAAAATTCCTTCTGTCATTCGGATTGGACCAAAATTTTCGAAGACAAAAAAGAACAATACCCATTAGAGAAGAGCAATTTTATTATTCAGTTAATGAAAAATCACGAATTAGCTTATTCAACAGAAAGAGGTTTTTACATCATCCCTTCTTTATTGGAAATTGATGAGCCAGAAGACCTCCCAGAATATTCGGTAACCGACAGTTTGATGATGAGGTATGAATCCAAACGACCATTTCTCCCGGATATAATTTCCCGATTTATTGTGCGCCACAGTGGTGACATAAAAAAAGATAAGAATGATATGGTTTGGCGATCCGGTGTTATACTGGAAGGTAAAGCTAATTCAGAAGGATGTACCGCTTTTGTTTGGGAAAATGACCGCACAATCAATGTTTCCGTAAAAGGAACGGGTAAAACAAATTACCTTAATGAATTGCGGGAAACACTAAATGAACTTTTCAAAAAATACGAAAAAAAGCCGGACTTGGAATATCGGGTAGACTGTGATGGTTCCAGAGAACCAAATGGTTTGTGGTTGCGTGACAAGCAGATTTATCAACTTGCCAAACAGGATAAACTTTATTATGATGAAGAAGCCCAAAACAATGTTGATATGAAAGAGATTGTAAAGGCTTATCATATTAAGAAGGATAATCTTATGGATACAGAAAATATGAATGAATCTATTTATATTA
>JAISJZ010000105.1 GCA_031261125.1 Planctomycetaceae bacterium
TTTCGAGAAATATCATCGCACCGCTTTGGGCGTTGTGGGAAAAGAGTCCGTACTTATCGCATTACAAGCGGATGCTGAAAACGCAGTACGATCCGCCGGAATTGATTCGCGTCCGGCAAACGGAAAAGATGCGGGAAATCGTTCTTCATGCTTACAAAACCTGCAAGTTCTGGAAGGAGCGTTTCGATTCGGCTGAAGTGAAACCGGAAGATATTCGTGAACTCGAAGACCTTCACAAGTTGCCGCTTCTTACAAAGACAGATTTGCGAACACGATTGGACGATATGATTTCGTCTGATTACCCGGATCGGGAGAAACTGACACATCATAAGACATCGGGATCGACCGGGGTTGCCGTCAACGTTTATTCAAACGAAGAATGTGACCAATTTAAGCGGGGTGCCGTTCTCCGAAGCGATGAATGGACTGGTTGGAGACTGGGGGAACGGAAGGCGTGTATTTGGGGAAATCCGCAAATTCGTGCCGACTGGAAAGGGAAAATTCGTCGGGCGTTGTCAAGTCGTGACTTTGCTTATCTTGATACGTTAAAAATGGACGAAGAATCGATGTCTTTTTTTACCGGAGAACTTTTGCGAACTCCGCCGTCCATGCTTTTCGGACATGCCCACTCGCTTTATCTTTACGCCGGATATTTGAAAACCAAACGACCAGAGGTGAAAATTCGACCACACGGTATCCTTTCGACCTGTATGGTTCTGCACGATTTTGAGCGCGGATTGATCGAAGAAATTTTTCAATGTAAAGTAACAGACCGTTACGGTTGCGAAGAGGTTTCACTGATTGCAAGTGATTGTGAAAAACACGAGGGCTTACACGTCAATTCTGATGCGCTGTATGTCGAATTGATTGATCCTTCTGGAAACCAATGTGCTATTGGTCAGCCGGGACGAATTATCATTACTGATTTGTGTAACAAGGCGATGCCGATGATTCGGTATGAAGTCGGCGATACAGCTGTTTGGTCAGACAAGAAATGTTCCTGCGGTCGAACGCTGCCGCTCTTTTCCCGAATTGAAGGACGTGTTGCCGACTATGTCATCACCAATAAGGGTGAATACGTTTCCGGTATTTCGCTCACCGAGAATTTCGCGTGTATGGTTACGGGAATTGCACAACTGCAAATCGTCCAGGAAGACATTGACCGATTTACGTTCAATATCGTTAAGGCACCTGATTTCGGTGAAGGGACGCTTACACAGATTCGTGATTTAGTCCAAGAACGTTTCGGTGATGAAGCAACGTTCGAATGTGTTTTTATGGACAAGATTCCGCAGGAAAAATCAGGGAAATACCGGTTCTGTATTTCTAAGGTCGAAAAACGTTTCGGCTGTGCAGCATCAACAACAGACGAATCCCCAAGTGTTAAAATAGGTAACGGGGGGGGGGGCAGGTAATTTATGCTCCAATGTTTATCGTTACAAAATTGCGTGTAAACGTATCGCAATTTCGTACAATCCTCTCGCGGCAGGTGTTCTGACCTGCAATTTTCTGTATTCCGCCACTCGTCGGCGTTCTCGTTCCAAATTCCCATTTCTCATTCCGTTCCGATAACGCGCGCTTGCGTTTTCTATTCTGAATCTTTCATTTTATCCCCCAACTTACTTTTCCAATGGACTTATTCGCCCCGATTTCAAGAAACATCATTGCACCGCTCGCCGCTTGGCGGGAAGGCAGCCCGTATCTGAAAGTTTATAAACAGATGCTCCGCACGCAGTACGAACCGCCGGAAGTCATTCGGCAACGTCAGACAGAAAAATTGCGGGCAATGGTGCAGCACGCCTACAAGACAACGAAGTTCTGGAAAGAACGGTTCGCTAACGCCGGTATCAAACCGGAAGACATTCAAACGCTCGAAGACCTGCGCAAGTTGCCGTTGCTGACGAAAACGGATTTGCGCACGCGGCTCGATGATATGATTTCGTCGGACTATCCCGATAAATCCAAGTTGGTCCCGCACGAAACGTCCGGTTCAACCGGTGTTTCCGTTGTTGTGTATTCCGACAACGATTGTATGGAATTCAAGCGGGGAAATGTTCTGCGGCACGATGAATGGTCGGGTTGGCGGCGCGGAGAGCGGGTGGCATCGCTTTGGACAGTTGAACCGCAGCCGTTTCATTGGTGGAGTTATCTGCGGAACAAACTTTTATCCCGGCACTATGCCCGTCTTTATACATTGAAGATGAACGAAAAGTCCATCAACGAGTTCGTTGATAAGTTAGTGAAGTATCCGCCGTCATTGATTTTCGGACACGCTCATTCGTTTTATTTGCTTGCAGAGTTTCTGAAAAAGAAACGTCCCGAAGTTAAAATCCGACCGAACGGAATTATTACAACGGCAATGGTCTTGTACGACCACGAGCGTCCCGTGATTGAAGAAGTGTTTCACTGTAAGCCGACGAATCGGTACGGTTGCGAAGAGGTTTCGTTGATTGCCTGCGAATGTGAAAAACACGAAGGACTGCACGTTAATCTGGATACGCTACACGTCGAAGTTATTGACGCAAACGGTAATCCGTGTCCGCCGCTTGTTCCGGGGCGGGTTATCGTTACAGATTTAATCAACAGGGCAATGCCTATCTTGCGGTATGAAATCGGCGATACGGCTTCTTGGAGCGATAAGCAATGTTCTTGCGGTCGGACGCTGCCGCTTTTTAGCCGTATTGAAGGACGGGTTGCTGACTATGTCGTTACCAAACGCGGTGAGTACATTTCAGGTATTTCGCTGACAACATTCTTTGCGTGCGAGTTACCCGGTTTTGCGCAGTTTCAAATCATACAGGAAGACATTGACCGTTTTACGTTTAATGTCGTCAAAGGTGAACAGTTCACCGAACAGAGCATTGCGGATTTAGACCGTCTTGTGAAGCAGCGTTTCGGAGATGATGTCCGGTACGAGTGCAACTTTATGGATGAAATCCCGCGTGAAAAATCCGGCAAATACCGGTTCTGTATTTCCAAAGTGGAAAAGAGTTTTTAACCCCAACTCCGGTTTCCAGAAGAGACCGGCTAACAAAAATGCTTAATACATTTCAATCAATGGTGGATGCCGGTTTTTGCAGTGCAAACGACCCGCATCCTGATTCCGCCGTTAAACTGTCCGATCACCTGTTATCGTTAATCGACCGGAATAATTCTGCCGACCCGATTGCGAAGCAGTTCGTTCCCGACCCGCGTGAATTGAAAATCATCAAGGGCGAAGAATGGGACTCGCTCGGCGAAGAAGAAAAAGGGGCAGGCAATGTCCTTTTCCAAAAGTATCCGAACCGTTGCGTTTTGTACGTTAGTACGCACTGCGCCGCTTTCTGCCGGTTTTGTACCCGCAAACGGCGTGTCGAAGACGAAGCGAAAGACGCAGGTAATGATTATGAGGCGGCGTTTCAGTATTTACGCGACCATCCTGAAATTGACGACGTTCTCGTAACCGGCGGCGACCCGCTGATGCTTGCGCCGTCGAAGTTGGAATACTCTTTGAAAAACGTCAAGAGTATTCCGAGCGTGAAGTGTATCCGTATCGGAACACGGGTGCCTATTTCCAATCCGAAGCAACTCACGGACGAACATTGCCGGGTCATCGCAGAGAACGGCGTGAAGTTTGTCAACTGTCAATTCAATCATCCGCAGGAGATTTCGCCGCAGACGGTTGAGGCGATAGACAGGTTTAAGCGATTCGGTATCTCTCTGAATAACCAGAGCGTTTTGTTGAAAGGTGTCAATGATTCCGTTGAGACAATGAGGGCTTTGTGTATGACGCTGTACGAAGTCGGTGTTCGACCTTATTATATTTATCAATGTGATTTAATTCCGGGTTTGAGTCATTTTAGAACGACAATCACGAAAGGTCGATTTATACATTCACGTTTGCGGGGATTTATCAGCGGTGTGGCAATTCCGTTTTACATCGTCGATCTCCCCGCCGGTATGGGAAAAGTACATTGTACACGGGATAACTTTGTTGAGTTTGCGCCGGACATTACGAATCAGGGAGAAGGCGTTGCGTTTGACACGTCAATTAACCCTACGCTGGAATATCCGGTACGGAAGTTTTTTAACTATCAGAACAAATCGTTCCTGTATGACGAGAGAGAATTTTGTCCGAATGATATTGAAGATACTGCAAGAATGTTGTACAATGGCATTTCCTGAAACCCAGTTCTCCGAGTTATGTTCAAAAGTTGTGTTTAGCGTCCGGCAACGGACTTGGATATTCCGCTTATTTTAGGTCATTTTTTCTTTTCGTCAATGGACTTGTTCTTTCTTGATTCCGTCCGTGAATATCACTCCGTCGGCGACCTCCGCACATAACTCCGGCTTGTTCAAACGCCGCCAACGTCCCGCCGCCTGCTCAAGCAACTTG
>JAISJZ010000115.1 GCA_031261125.1 Planctomycetaceae bacterium
AGTCAAGTATTCGCGGCGGGGGAATTGAAAACGGACAGCAGATGACGGACAATGGCGGCGGTATTTGAACATTTGTCCGTTGTTTTTTTATGCTTTCCCGCCGCCTCATTTTCGGTACACTGATAATTGCCGTCCTGCTGCTGCTGTCTTGGCTGGATGTGATCATTTCACATTACGGAGCAAAAAAAGAAATTCTTTGGCTGCCGAAAGGAATGGTTTTGCTGCCGGTCTATCTGGGCTGCCTTATCCTTTTGACCCGCGAAGTGCTGCGGATACTCGATGCCGCCGGTCTGCATCCGTTCGACCCGACCGTCTATCTCGGAAACATATTGGTTGCCGCAAGTTGCTGGTTCGCTAATGTGTATCAGCAATTCAAAATTGACATTCTCGGCGAAACGGCATCAAAAGGCGGCTGGCATTGGGCGGTTACGTCCAGTTATTGCGCTCTGTTCGCCCTTGCCGTCGGCGTTATTATCTGCTTCGCTGCCGAAATGCGGCGGTACCATCATCCCGGCGGCGTAACAATTAACCTGTCCGGTGCCGTGTTTGCGATTGCATATCTCGGTTTGCTGTCGTGCTTTATGATTCAACTGTATATGGCTTACGGCATCTGGGCGGTGCTATCCTTGGTTGTTATCACAAAATTGTGCGACATCGGTGCGTTTGCCGTCGGTTCGCTTGTCGGTCGGCACAAGATGACTCCGCTGTTAAGTCCGGGCAAAACGATTGAGGGGGCAATCGGCGGCATTTTGTTTTCCTGCGTCGGGGCGTGGTTCTGGTTCGACATTATCCTGATACGGTTTGATAACGTTCACCGAACGCCGGTTCTCGGCTGGTTGGCGTTCGGCATCGTTATTGCCGTTGTCGGGATGGTCGGCGACCTCGGCGGCTCGCTCATCAAGCGGGACAGCAAAATGAAGGACTCCGGTCATAGTGTTCCGGGGTTCGGCGGCGTTTTGGATGTGTTCGATTCCTTGTTAATGGCAGCACCGGCAGCGTATTTCTTTTGGACGTTCCGAATTGTCTGTCCGTGAATAAAAGATAAAACTGCTGCCGCAGACGATTGAACCCTTGAATTCCGAAACAATCCGGTTAGAATAGACCGCAATCCTAAATTTGTCTATCGACGGGAGCAGCCGAATGTCCGGGCAGTACATTAACGAACAAGGTACCGACAGCAAACAAACGATTTTAATTGCCGGTACGTCGTGGAAAGAAGCGGGTACGCCTTTGGTCGAACATTCCGCTCTTTGGAATTACGAGTGGTGCAGCGACTTGTCTGATGCGATAGGAATGTTGAAAAGCGGACAATTCGCGGGTATTCTTGCCGGGGCGGATTTGTTTAATTCGTATGAAACAGGGATATTTTCGTTTGAACACCGTATTGTTCAAAACATCCGCTCCGGTTTGGTTGTTCTCGGTCTCGACCAAAAAATTATCTGGCATAACCGGCAATTCCGGGAATGGATTCAAACGGACAATGTTATCGGCAAACGGTTCTTTCCGACACTCGGATTCCCTGAAATGCTGGGACCGGATTATAGTCCGTTAACGAAAGTCCGAACAACGGGCAAGTATTCCGTAACTCTGTTATGCCTGCACGAACCGGTACGGTATATCACGATGGACACCACGCCCGTCTTTGATAAAGAAGGCAAAGTGATTCAGTACGTTGTCCGCTTGATGGACGTGACCGAAGAGCAAACACAAAAAAATAAATGGGATAAGATTCACGAAGCGTGTAAAGAATTAGCAGACCTTTCTAAACAAGACATTCTTTCCCGTTCACCGTCAGACAGAGTGAACATTCTGAAAGCGAAAATTGCCAAGTTTGCCCAGGAAATTCTTGAATTCGCCATCATCGAAATCCGCACGGTTTCCCGCCGGACGCAGAATCTTCTGGAACCGCTGCTGGCAATCGGAATGTCCGACGATGCCGTTCACCGAACGCTGTACGTCAGTCAGGACGATAACGGCATTACCGGCTGGACGGCATATCACCGCCGCAGTTACAAGATGGACGATGCGAACGAAGACCCGTTTTATCTCGAAGGAATTGCCGGCGCACGCAGTTCGATTACCTCACCGCTGCTGTACCGCGGTTCGCTCATCGGAACGTTCAATGTCGAAAGCACGCAGCCGAAAGCGTTTGACGATAATGATTTGAAACTGCTTGAATTTTTTGCCGATGCCGTAGCGCAGACGATTCATACGCTTGACCTGTTCGATTTTGAATACAAAGACACCGCTTACAAAAGTATCGAGAAGGTGTACAGTGCCGCAGCACAGCCGCTCAATCAGATTCTTTTGGAGACCGCCCGGCTCCGGTCGGGAAAAATCGTTGACCGCAGCGACTTGTTCGGGACATTGGCAACGGTTCAGCATTATGCCCGAAAGATTCAGGAGGCGTTTCAAGGTTTCGTTGCTGAATTAGCCCCCGCGCTGCCGCCGGAAATATCAGCAACGGACTGCATTAACTATCCTATGCTGCGGGACAAACGGATACTGATGGTTGATTCCGATGAGACGACCGGCAAGGAACTGCGGCGGATTTTGTTCTACTACGGCTGTACTGTTGAAACGGCAACGAACGGCGAAAACGCGTTGAAGATGCTTGAAACGGCAGCGTATGATGTTTATATGAGCGACATTAAACTGCCGGATATGTCGGCATTTGCGTTCTTCAAATTGGTGCGCTGCTTCCATTGCCGGCTGTTGAACGGGAAACCGCCGGAAACGCTTTGCAGTCCGCCGGAGGAAGACCCGTGCTGTCATCGGCTGGAAGTGCCGTATGTTCCGTTTGTCTATATGAGGGCGTTCGGTTATGATACGGCACACGTTATGCCCCGTGCGATTCAAGCCGGAGTAATCAAACCGATTTTCAAACCGTTTGTTCTGAACCAGTTGCTCGACACGTTAAAGTCAGTGATAGCGAAAGACCAAGAACAGCGCAGGCGGTTTCCGAAAGAAACCGCTTGAACGGAGCAGCACAATGCGGAAAATCATTATTCTTTTGTTCGTTTTGTTCTTTGCGCCGAACGTCGCGCTTAATGCCGATGATGTTCTGCAACAAATTCTCGCTTTGCCGCCGGAATCCCGTCAAAAAATTGCTGTTGAACATTGCGCTGTTTTCGGCGGCGGTTGGAAATTTGACGGCGGTACCGTTTCGATTGATGCCGGAGCGGGACCGAAACTCGTTTGTACCAAACCGGGTTTTACGGATATGACAGACGGCGAAATATCTGTCGAAATGTTCTTTCCGAAACTGCCGAAAGAACAGCAGACCAACGCTTACCGCAACGCCGGTATTTTGTTAAACGTCAAAGAACCGGGCGACGGTGCCGATGCGTTCATCGGTTATGAAATTGCTCCCAGTGCCGAGTCGCAGCATATCAACATCGGACGGCATCAGCACAATTACACACCGCTCAAACAAGTCCCGTTTAAGATTCCGGCGGAGAAATGGTTCACGCTGCAAGTAAAGTTTAACGAAGCGGCGTTTGAAGTTTTCATCGACGGGGAATCGGCTGCAAAATACAGCGGCGGGAAAATAAACGGCGGAAGCGTTGCGTTGCGTCCTTGGCAGCGGCTCGTCAAATACCGGAATTGGAAAATTACCGCAAACGGTAATACGTTCACCGTCCCGTTGAAACAAGCGGCTTGTCCTGCCGATGTTATGCCGCCGTCTTTGGCAACCGAAGGTTTGCCGCCGCTCCTTTTCATCACCCGCGCCCCGTTGTCGCAGCCGAATTCCGTCGGCAACGACATCTGGCAGGGCAAACCGACCGCTCCCGGCTGTTCCATCCGGTTAATCAATCCGGCGAAACCGGAACTGCCGGTGCAAACCTTGTTTGAAGACAAAACCGGCAGTATTTACGACGGGAATTTGTCCGCTGATGCCGAAACAGTGTATTTTTCGTACCGCCGCGCCGGAGAATTGTATTGGCATCTTTGGCGGTTGAACATAAATGATAAATCCGTTCGGCAATTAACAGACGGACCGTTTCACGATGTTAGTCCCTGTGAAGCACCGGACGGCAGTTTGATTTTCGTTTCCACACGAAGATTCGGATACACGCTTTGCCAGCCGGGTCCGTCATCGAATCTGCATCGGTTGAAAGAGCAAAAAATTTCCTGCGTCAGTATGAATACGCTGTCCGATTTTAGTCCTGCGATGCTGCCTGACGGACGCGTACTTTTCACCCGTTGGGAATATATTGACCGGGATTTAACGTATCGGCAAAGTTTGTGGACGCAGAACCCGGACGGCACCGGTTATCAACTGTTCTTCGGTAACACGATTAGGGATGTCGGCACGTTTTGGCAGGCGCGTCCGCTGCCGGGACAGAACAATATCTGTGTTGCAACGTTCGCTCCGCATCACGGTTATCCGCACGGTATGATTGGACTTATCGACCGCCGCGCCGGTGTTGAAGGCGAAAAAGGCAAAGGGTTTATCTACATCACCAAAGAGGTGCCGGCCGTCGGCGACCGGAATCAGCCGTGGGGATACCGCGACCCGTTTCCGCTGAATGAAGAAACGTTTCTGTGTTCTTACGGCAGCGGTACCGGTTTCTACAAAGACGGTAAAAAACGGTTCGCGCTCTATCTGCTGAACCGTCAGGGACAAAAACGTTTGCTGTACGAAGATAAAGAACAAAGTTGTTTCTTTCCGATGCCGCTGGTCAAAGCGCAGCCGGTTGCGGATAAAGTACCGGCGGTATCCGCCGCCGGCACCGCCGGCATTTGTCAAACCGGTACGGTGCTGTTGACAAATGTTAACGAAGGATTGCAGGGTAAAGTTAAACCCGGTGTTATCGTTGCCCTTCGGATTATGGAACAAGTCCGCAAAACAGAAGACCTCGTCCGCCGGGCTTACGACCAATCGCCGGTGATGAGTTACGGTACCTACTACGCGAAACGGGATTGGGGAACGGTACCGCTGGAAAAAGACGGTTCGGCACATTTCATTGTCCCCGCTCTTCGGGAAATCTACTTGCAGGGATTGGACAGCGAAGGACGGGAGGTTTTCCGAATGACTTCGGCGTTGCAAGTGATGCCGGGCGAACGGGTTAGTTGTTTCGGCTGCCACGAAAACAGAGATGCTGCGCCGGTGCCGGTCAAACGCGCTCCGCTTGCCGCTGCGAAAGAACCGGTGAAACCGCAGCACCCGGAATGGTTAATGAACCGGGAACGCATCAATCCGCAGCCGGATGCCGCCGTATTTGATTATCCGAGCGTTGTCCAGCCGGTTTGGGATAAGTATTGCGTTTCGTGCCATAACGGAGAAAAAGCAGACGGCGGTTATGATTTGACCGGAGACAAAACCCGGTTTTTCAGTATGTCGTATGATAATCTGCTGGGAACGAGCAAGTCCTATCGGCAGCACGATTTGACAACGGGGAAAATGCTGCCCGAAGAAGCGGCAAAGGGCAAACCGCTGGTTCATTTCTTTTGGCTGCTTTTCACGCCGACAGCGGTGAACGAGCCGTACATCACCGGTTCATATGCCAGCCGGTTAACGGAACTGATTGAATCAAGTCACGGCGGCGTGTCGATGCCGCCGGTTGACCGGCAGAAGATTTACTATTGGATTGACGCAAACGTACCGTATTACGGTACTTACGCTCACAGCCGACCGAATGCGGCGGGACGCAGAGACCGGTTTGCCGACCCGAAAAGCGGGGACGATTCGCCGTGGTTCGGGCAGTTCCTCGAAGTTTATAGGCGGCGTTGTGCTGAGTGTCATTCCCATTTTGAGCAGCCGGACAATCGGGACTGGATTGGACGGTACGCTTGGATCAACTTGTCGAAACCGGAACGCAGTGCGGCGTTAACGGCACATCTGTCAGATTCCCAAGGAATCCGGTCGAAAACCGATGAGGATTATGTGAAAATGCGGAACGCCATCGAAGAGGGCAAACGGATAATGGAGGAAAATCCCGAAGCGGATATGCCGGACTTTCGGAACGCCCGCCCGGAACCGTGATAGAATTTATTCTTTTCGTTGCAGCAGCGTTAACATTTTGCGGTCGAGTTTGTGTCCGTGAAAGTCCTCGTAATCGACATCTTTGCGTCCGCTGTCGATAATGCCGAAACTGCCGCGGAGGTTCCATAACGCATACCCCCAGTCGGCTTCATCCCAGTTTGTCAGCATATCGCTCATCCAGCGGAGAGCGACATCGTGCGGACACGGCGAGTGTGCGCCGAATTCACCTACGATAACGCCGCAGCCGAGCGTTTGCAATTTCTTCCACGGTTCAAGCCGGTCACGCAGCCATTGCCGGTCTTTGACATTTCCGCCGTGCAGCAGCGGTTTGCCGTCCGCTTCTTGATAAACAAATTGTGCTGCCGGCTGGTTCCAGGACGGCGACAACTTTATAGACGTTTCCGCTTTTTCATTTTGAATACCAATTTCTGTAAGAATCAGCCATTGCCCTTCATCAATACGGACCTCAACCTTCTTTGTTCCTGCCGGTATTACCGCCGTGTAATTCCGGTTATAAACGTTCTGGTAAATCTTCCACTGTTCGGCATAGACAACTTTTTCCCATTCCCCTTCACCGGGACCGGGAGCAAACGGATGTTCAAACACCGTTTTGCCGTCCGCTTTGACCGTCAGCAGATTCTTATCCGAGACGGTACCGACTTTAATCCGCAGTTTTACCGCCGATTGGAAATTGCCGGTAACAACCAGCGGTTCGCCTTGCCGTTCCTTGTCGATGCCGCTTTGCGACGGCGAAAACAAGTTACCGTTGCCCGACACGATAGGCCACGCAGGATACGGAAAATCCTTGCTGTTCACCCAACTTGCCCCGTAATGAGAAATTTCCGAGGGGGCATAACCGCGGGTCGCTTGGGCAATTTTCTGGTCTGCCAAATCAAAGAACGGTTCACCGCCCCATTGATACCCGTCGCAGATGATTAGCCGGTCAGCGTCTTCTTCCCTGATACCTTTAATAATTGCTTTGTGGGCGGCAACGCATTGCGGCAAAAGTCCGTCAACGGTTCCCGGTTCGTTGAACAAGTTGAAACTGACTTGCTTATTGGAAACGCCCTTGTACCGCTTGGCAAAGGTTTTCCAGTGCTTCGTGCAAACTTCGAGTGCTTCCGGGTCAGTCCAAACGCTTTTCGGTTCCGGCGGCGAAGCAACGGTGTAGCCCGGCGCACGGTGAAAATTCATACAAATATGCACTCCGTATTTTTCGCCGAACCGGACAACTTCGTCAACGTCTTCAAGAACTTTTTCGTTGATTTTCTTCCAGTCCTTGTCAACAATCCAAGCCCGGTAGTCCATCGGCAAGCGGACGAAGTTAAATCCGAAGTCCTGAATCCACCGAAAATCGTCTTCAACGAATTTATCGTTTCGACCGTTAAATTTTTCGAGCAGATTGAAACCCCGCCATTGCGGCAGTTTGTCGTACCGCACATCGGGCAGTGGTGCGGCGGCGTTTAACGAACCGGATTGTGCGAATCCGGCAGCGAGGGCGGCGGTTAAACCGCTTTTGAGAAAATCACGGCGTTGCATTGCTGGATAGGGAGGTAAATACCGCAGGTTGAACCAGATACCGTCATTATACCGCGGCGGCAAACTGATAACAACAGGAAAAATTAGCGGGAGTCCATTTGGCAAAAAAACAAAAAATCGCATCCTTATTGCATATTTTTTGTTTTTTTGATAGAATTCGGATCCGTTAGAACCTACCATAAATCGGAATGGGGGAAGATGCTTTGTATTGACGAATATAAAGTCCGAAATACTTGGTAAAACGAAATCCGTTCACTGGCATAACCGCATAACGATGGAGAAAAAAGATAATGCTCGGCAAAACAATTCTTGAAAATATCGCAAAATTATTCACCGCTTCAACTGCTCCGCAAGGCGTTGTCATTTACGGTATTGACCTCGGAACAACTTATTCCGCTGTCGCCTATATGGACGAAAACGGTAACGCACAGATTATTCCCAACAGCGAAAATGACCGTATTACGCCGTCCGTTGTCTATTTTGACGAAGATGATAACGTTATCGTTGGTAAAGTCGCTAAAGAGTCCGCGAAACTTGATTCAGCCCGCTCAATAGATTTCATTAAACGTCAAATGAGCAGCAACTGGACTTATACCGTTGACGGACACTCTTACTCTCCTGAAGAAATTTCCGCTTTCATTCTGAAACGGCTTGCGGAAGATGCTGCCAAAACCGGAAACCATAAAGTTCAAAACGTCGTGATTACCGTTCCTGCCTATTTCGGCGACAAAGAACGCGCTCGTACCCGTACTGCCGGAGAATTAGCCGGTTTGAATGTTATCGAAATTCTTGATGAACCTGTCGCCGCGGCACTGAATTACAGTATCAACGCCGATGTTAAGGGGAAAAACGTTCTGGTGTACGACCTCGGCGGCGGAACCTTTGATGTTACTGTCGTCAATTTCGGTAAAAATCCCGACAAGAACGAAATCTCCATTATTTGTACAGAAGGTAATCACCGACTCGGCGGGAAAGATTGGGATGACCGTATCATTAACTATTATCTGTTGCAATTTCATTTGCAAACGGGAAGTGATATGAGTGTTCCGGTTGACCCGGATGTGATGACGGAACTTCGGCAAAACGCGGAAACAGACAAAAAGGTATTGTCAGCAAAAAACAGCGTTAAACGGAAAATTACGATTGAAGGCAAAAAAAGCATTGTGGAATTAACACGGGAAAAATTCGAGGAATTGACTGCCGACCTGTTGAACCAAACGCTTATACTGACCGACAAGGTTATCCGGCAGGCAGGAGAAAAAGGATACCCCAAGCTCGACACATTGATTCTTGTCGGCGGTTCGTCCCGGATGCCGCAAATCAAAGAAGCCATCGCCGTAAAATTTCACTTAACGCCGGGGCAAAATCTTATTGATTTCGATGTGGATGAAGCCGTTGCGAAAGGAGCGGCAAGGGCTGGCGAAATCAAACTTCTTTCCTATCTCGTTCAGGATAAAGCGAAAAAGCCGCTGAATGAATTGCCGCCGGAAGAACAGAAAAAAATCGTTTCGCAAGTTGCCGGCATCACCGGAAAATCCGAAAAAGACATTTACGCTTTACCGGACTTAAAGAAAGTTGCAACCAAATCTTACGGAATCAAGGTATCTAAATCCGGTACCGAAATCATCCGTAATTTGATTGTGAAACAAACACCGGTTCCCGCTGCGGGAAAAGAAGATTTTGTAACCTCAAAAGCAAACAGCCGTAAACTCAATCTTACGGTTTATATCAACGATGAATCCGTGCCGGATATTGCTTTAGAATCCGGCGAACAATTGGGCAGTATCGTTTTTCCGCTGGACGGGACACTCCCTGCCGGATCGCCCGTTGAGGTAACATTCACGCTTGATGAAGAAGGGGCATTATGTTTAACCGGCTTTGATAAAACGAAAGGCAGTAAAATCGAAGCGGTATTCCATTCCAGCGGCATTATGACGGAACAAGAGAAAGATGCCGCCAAAGTGAATCTCAGTCAGAAAAACGTTGAATAAACGAACAGCGTATTATGTCCGCCAATATTTATCTTGACTTTGAACTTACGCTCGACCCGGCGGTAACCGATACGTCCGGGATGGTACGGTTGTTAAACGAAAAAATACGTTACTGGAATCAGCATACCAATTTCTATCCCCGGTACAAATTACTTGTCGTTGAAGCGGAAAAATCTATTGCAAGCGGTCTGCCGAATTTAAGGGAACAGGCAGCCGAAGCCCGGCGTATCAAATGGAAAGAACTGCAAGATAAAATCCAGATTGCCGCCCGTGCCGGTATCAATGAAGCCGTTGCTCAAAAACTGGTTCAGCGATTCGCGGCTTTTTTCACGGAAGAAACGGTACTGAAAGAGTTAGGACAATATCAAATCCGTCCGTCTGTTTTTCAGCCGGAGTTTAATTCTCCGCCGAAACCGGAATCGTTGCAATGCGAAAAACCGGTTTCTTTTTCCGATATGCAGGCGATTGCAGAAGATTTGAGGTTTGTCCACGGCGGAAAATATAAAAATCTTTATGATTTACTGGGATTACCGCAAACGGCATCAACCGAACAACTTTATTTCGCGGCAACGGCGGCGGCGGATAAAGTTGACAGGATGCCGAAAAGCCATCCCGAAGCCGACCCATTAAACCGTTTGAGCAGTAGGTTTCTGCTGTATTTTAAGGACGATATTTACCGCCGGGGTTATGACGTTGCGCTGCGTCGTTTGTCGTTTGACACTCTTGCTGCGGAGGTGTTTGATTTCTACGCAGAAAGTTTTCGGAGCAACCAAAAATCAGACGAACAACTTTGGCAGGAATCGGTCCAAAAGACGGTTGCACTCGGTTTTACAAAGGCAGAGGCGGAATATCTTGTCTATGAATTTTATTGCATAACGCGGAAATGTCCTCCGCCGACACCGCAGGCATCGTCGGTTCCGCCAGCGCCGCCGATTCCGAAACAGAATACAAAACGGAATGAGAGTCAAAAACCGAAGTTACTGTTATTTTGGATACTGCTTGCGGCGTTTGCCGTTATTTTTATTGTCGGCGCAGCGGTTTTAATGCGGGAAAAGAACAATCGTCTGATGCCTGAAACAAAGGTTGCTGTATTAAAGGGGGAATCAAAAGCGGGCGACCTGTTAGAATTGACCATTAAGGACGTAAAATATCGTTTCCGCTGGTGTCCTGCGGGCAAGTTCACGATGGGGAGTCCGTCAAGTGAAAAAGGCCGATTTGACAAAGGAACACGGCATCAAGTAACGTTAACGCAGGGCTTTTGGATGGGCGAGACGGAGGTAACGCAGGAGCAATGGGAAGGAGTGATTGGCAAGAAATGGTTTGGATTTGTTGCAAATAATCCGAGTTATTTCAAGGGAGCAAAGAA
>JAISJZ010000268.1 GCA_031261125.1 Planctomycetaceae bacterium
CGAAAAGTTAATCGAAACCATAAAAAAAGCAATTAAGAGAAATGTCATATCTATGAACGAAGTCATATCCATTTCCCTTTTTTCTGCTTTCGGTGCAAATTTCATTGTCTTATTGCGGTTTGAACCGGGACATCAAACTTTCGGTCTGTATCGTCATTTCGAGCAGCAGTAATGCTAACTTATTGCGGAACCATTCGTAAATAATCATCGCCGGAATCGCAATGAGCAGACCGACCTGTGTCGTGATAAGTGCCGTGGCAATACCTTTTGCTAATTCGCTTGCCTGCGGCGTTTGACCGCTTTGGGCAATCACTTGGAACGACTCGACCATACCGAAAACCGTACCGAGCAGTCCGAGCATCGGGGCAATAGCCGCTATCAGAGCAATATAGCCGAGTTTTTGTTCTATCCGCATAATTTCCTCTTCGGCAATGTCTGACATTGCTTTTTCAGCAGTATCGTATCCTGCCTGCATTTTCGCCAAACCGGCAGCAAAGATTTTCCCCTGCGGCGAATCGCTTGCTTTTGCGTTTTCGTATGCCTCTTGAAACTGCTGGTCGTCAAGTTGCTGCTTAAACGTGTCAATCATCGCTTGCGGCATTATGCTGTTTCGTGAAATCGTCATCCAGTTCATCACGACAAGCATTACGAACAGAATTGACGTAACCGCAAATGCCGGAGCAAACAGCGGACCTAACGCCCCGATGTACCAATAGAGATAACTTTCCGATTTTGGGGCATCTTCTTCTTTTGCCGCTTCTTCTCCGTCTTCGGCAGCCGCGTTCAGTTGTTCGTCCACCGCATCGTCTTTTGCCCCTTCTTTCGGCTTCTCTCCTTGAGCGAATGCTGCCGGAACCGGTAAAACAAACGGTGAAGACAGAATCCCGGCGGCAAAAAGCAGCACCGCCAAAAACAATAACGTTCGACCGGCATTACGGAATGACATCTATAAAAAAGGGTTAGGCGTTTTCAAAAAACACAATACCGTACTCTTGTATCTGTTCTTAATTTTTTCAACTGCTTGTTCCGCGGTTTTAGTATCGTAAACAGGAACAAACTTGTTTCTGCTTTCAAGGGCGTTGAACCATATCCGAATACTCGTTCTGTTCACAGAATTTTTCAAGCGATTGAAACGCTCTGTTCAAATTGTCAAGCCGTTGATGCCAGCGATTACTCATTTGTTCTGAAATACGCTAACCGTCATTTTCCGACATTGTACAAATTTTTCAACCGCTGGGCAATAGCGTCTGACCGGTCGGTACGTTTGACTTCTTTCCAAAGTTTTTCCAACTCGGTCAATGCCTTAATATGTTCATTCCTTGCCGCCGAAAATAATATGTCCGTGTACAAATACGCTAAAATTGCCTCTTTCTTTTTGCCGGCTTGGGCATAGACCGAACCGAGCGCATTGTACAGTGCCGCTTGAAATGCCGAATCCTCACTGCCTGACCCTGCGGCAATGTCTTCTAATTTTTTAACGGCTTCATCGTATTTTTCTTCCGCTGCCAAACACCGGGCTAAGCCGACATTCGACAATTTTTTCAATTTTGCCGTCTGTTCCGATTCATCTTTGTCAGCAATCACTTCCTCAAAATTTTTCTTTGCCGCATCTATTTTCCTTTCACTCACTTCGGTCACTCCGAGTGCGGTCTTTGCCTTCAGCCGGTACTCCGCCCACGGTGCTTTCGTTAATTCGGAATACGACATCTTCGCCGCCTCGAATTTGCCCAGTTGAACCGTTAAATCGCCGTACAACTCGCACACTTCGTAATAGTGATAACTGTTCTTGTTGTTCTTCAAGAATTCATCAACGCTTTGCTCCGCGTCGGCAGCGGTTAACGAACCGGACTCCGCCAGTCCGGTTAACACGGTCCTCGCCTTCGCTGCCGCCCGGAAGTATTCGTACTCCTGTTTCATCTCCGGCGTTGCAAGTGTTTTCGGGTCGATTTTCGCCAACGTTTCGAGGGTTTCGGACATCTTACTGTCCTGTAATGCCGAACGAGCCGTGTTCAACAACGGCGGTTCCTTGTCATAAACAACCGACAGAACAACGTTTGCCGGTATTTCCTGCTTTTGTCCGTTGACATCGGCAACGATTTTTTCGGCATTGACCAGCAGGATTGTACCGGTGATGCTCTTACCTTTGCCTTCCTGAACGGTAATTTTATCGGCAAATACAGCAGAAACAAAAAATGTAGTGACAGCGAAGAGGAAAATAAAGGGCTTTATCTTCGGCGGTTTCAAGACAGCCGAAGCAGGACTGTGTTCCGTATTTACTAATTCTTGTTCCTTATTTTCAACTGTTTTCTTTTTTCTTAACATTAAAATACAGACCGGTATCAGAACAATCACTACTCCGATACTGAAAAATAATGCCGTATTAGTACCGGACGGTTTTGTTTCTTTTTTTGCCTCCGTTTTTTTGACCGGTTCCTTTTTTGCGGCAACTTCTGTTTCTTTCGGCGGTAAACCGGTTTCGCCCAACTTTTTCAACAGTTCTTTAATGCCGCCGGTTTTGGCGTTTCCTTGGGCTTTTTCAATCTGCCGAAGTGTTTGGTCAAACTGTCCGTACCAATCCTGTCCGCCGAGTTGCGGACGCATCGAAACAAGCGATGCAAAATCTCGGTATGCGTTATCTAGCAGTTTTTTCTTCTTGTCCGCATTTTTTTCCGTTTTAGCAATTTCCAACGTACAGCGGAATTTATTCAGATACGATTCGTAATACATTTCCGAAAACTTGTCAATGTTGACCGATGTCCGTTTAATCAGTCCGTTCCAGCCCCAGACCTGCGGTACCGGAAAATGTCCGGCAACAGCACTGAATAACTTTGGGGAATCCTCCTTACCCCACGCTTGCAGCGTCTTTGCTGCCTCGATTTGAATGTCGAGACGGTTTTCTCCGTCTTCGAGCATTACCGATAAAAATTTCATCGCCGCCTCGTATTTACCGATACACCGCAGCGATTCTGCCAGCCGGATTTTGATTGTCTCTTCCGCTTTCGGCGGCGACCAATCCGGTTCGGCAACGATGCGTTTCAAAATTCCGATGTAGGTTTCGCTCGCCTCTTTGTAATACTCCGCCGCTTTCGACGGCACATTCCTGTCCGCGGATATACCGCTGCCCAGCCGGTAAAACGTATCAGCAACCCAGTACAGCACTTGGAACGAATTCTTTTCACCGCGTTCTTTAATCCGTTTCAGAAACAATTCAAATCCGTTCGCCGTTTTCTCTGCCTGTTCCGTTTCATTTGCCTCGCTCAACTCTTTCAGCCGGTTTTCCAGTTGCCTCCCAAGCGAAACATAAATCTGCGTCAATTTCTGTTCGTCGGCGTTCTGTTCTTTAATAACCGCTTCAAGTTTGTCCATTGTCTCCTCGGCTTTGCTCATATCTTCCGTTGCAACGTGAGCCCGAAGTAAAAACATTACTGCCGGCAGTTGCAAATTTTTCACCAAATCCGCAGGAACGCTTGCTGCCGGTTTGCCGATTAACGTCAACGGACCTGTTTCGGCGTTGAACAGCCAATCAATCGTCTTTTTCGCGTCACCGCCGTTCAATTCCATCTGTGCTAACGCTAATGCGCACTGTACCGATACCGAATCCGGTTGGTCTTTGCCTTCTTTGATGAGTTTCACTTTACCGTTCAAGCCGGTTTCCAACTGTGTTTTTGCCTCCGCAAGCAATTTCGCTAATTCTTCTTTTGCCTGTTTTTCTTCGGAATCCTCCGGCTGTCCCGATAACACCGCGTACCGGTTCCAAAGCGATTGACCGATTTTCAACTCGGCGGAAATCCGCTGCGCCGTCCCTTCCGCCGTTTTTGACAACAACGCCTTCGCCTCGTCAATGTTACCGTTGTCGATTGCCGTTTCGATTTGCAACAGTTGAACCTCACCGGTTACCTCTTGTCCTTCCAACCGCTGCAAGATGAAACCACACAACTCCTGTAATTTTTCGGCAGCGGCGGACGTATCCCGTCCCGCCAGTTTTTCCCGTACAAAAATTTGCCGGTACAGCCGAACCGCTGTCAACGCCGTTTTATCCGCATCCGGCGAGTTGGAATCATTCTGCGTCAAATCGTCTGCCAACGTTGCCGCGTCAAACAATTTGTTCTGATACCACAGAACTGTTATCAAATTTTTTCGGATGCTGTTGATTTCCGCGGGCGGCGTTCCTGCTTCTTTCATCTGAACAGCCCGGTTGAACGACAGCACGCACGCATCGGCGATTTTGTCCAACTGTTTTTTGACTTCGTCTTTTTTTGCCGTATCTGCTGTACCTTGATACTCTGCGTAGGTCATCGCGAAGACACGCCAGTCCTCTTCGGCAAACTCATTGGCTTCGGCATAATTCTTCGGATTGTCTTTGTCAACTTTTACCGCTCCGATTTTGCGCAAAAGTTCCGCTGCTTCTTTGGCGAGCGGCGGATACGCCGGACGAATCTGCCGGAGAAAAATACCGGCATTCCGCATTGCTTTGTCATATTCCGTCTTGTTTGATTTCACCGTATCGGCATAAGCAATAAAGTTTTTTGCCCCCAGCAGAAAAATCTTTTGACCGTCCTGCAACACTTTTGCCGATGCCGGCACGTTGTCGTTCCACGCCGTTGCCCGCTGAATGGAGTCCTTGTAATTCTCCGGTTTCTTGTCGAGCAGATTCATTTCCAAAGCGAGCAGCAGCGATTCGCTTAAAATCTTCATATAATCATTGCCGGACAATGTATTCAACTCGCCGAGCAGACCGCGGGCTGCCTCGAAGTCACCCAACTCCTTGTACGTTTTTGCAGCATAAAGTTTTGCTTCAAACCCTGCCGAGTAATCGCTGTACTTCGCCGCCAACTTGGAAAATTCCGCCGCAACGGCGTTCAAACCGTCTTTGAATTCCCTGCTGTTCTTCGGATACGTTTTCGCAATATCGGACTTCGTCAACTGAATCAGAATCTTGCCCGCCAAGAATTTGCCGTAAGCGGTGTACAGAACTTCGTCTTTTACCGCCGACGGATTCGCTTTCTGCGCCGCTTGCAGAGTTTTTGCCTGTTCGGTCGCCAATTTGTCCGCTTTTTCAAAAAACGGCAACGCATTGAGAAAATCGCTGCGGGCTTTTTCTTTCAGCGGTTGACGGTCAGCATCTTTTGTCAATTCGTGTTCCGACTTGATGACGGCAATCCGCCCTTCTTCCATAAAGAGCCGACCGAGCGACGATTCTGCCTCGAACGCAGCATCGCCGTCCGGGTGTTCTTTGAGGTATTTTTCCAGTGCTTCCCGGCACCGTTTCAGATGTTCGTCCCGTGTAAGGAACATAGCATTGTTTTCAACCGCATCGAGATGCACCGACGCAATTTGGTAGTCAATTTGCGGTCTTAAATCGGACGGACACAGCGGACTGGTGCGCATCCATTCGAGGTAATCCAGAGCGGTATCGTAGTACCCCCGCTGCGGGTCTTTGAATCCGTCGAGTATTTTGCCCCACTGTGTTTCCTGTCCGAAAACAGCAGTTACCGAATACAACGCCGAAAACAACACGAAGAAAAGGACAGAAAGACGCTGCATTGCATAGTGTCGGTTTCCGCGGGAAACCTGATAAACCGGTTGATAACCGGCGGAATATATTCTAAAATTGATTCGTTGTCAAACATTTTTTACGTTATTATGTGAAAATTTTCAATTTTTTCCGATTTTGGTACATTTTTTGCCTGCCCCCTATTGCAACGGGAGCGGGGTTGTGTTATAATTCGGAGGTGCGTTCAATCTTTTCTATGGAGTTGTCCCTGATGAAAGGCGAAACGATGCCCCTCCCGCAATTCGATATTCTGTCCGGCGAATTTTCTCGTCCGCCGTTTTGCAGCGAACCGCAGATATGGAATCCCTTGTCGGAATTCTAGCACCCGGTACCGCTGTCCCTGTCGTTTGAACGCACCTGTCCGGTTTCCCGTACCGGAGAACGTTAACACAAGAAACAAACCTGATACGTCAGATATTACGTTAGAAAGATAAGGACTTTTCACTATGGCTACACCGTCGCAGCGCAGGATTATTCACGATACGAAAAAGAATTTTTGCAGCGGAGCCGCGACTTTCGGCAGCAACGGCGACCTGACCGAGTTGCAGACCCGAAGTTACCGCCGGTTCCTGCAAGAAGATGTTCCGCCGCGTAAACGGGAGGACTTCGGTTTGGAATCCGTATTGCGGGAAGCGTTTCCGATTGAGACGTTTGATAAAACAATCCGCTTGGAGTACCTGTACTACGAACTGGAAAAACCGCGGTACGAACCGGATAAGTGCAGGGAACTGCGTCTGACCTACGGGATGCCGTTTAAGGTGCGTCTGCGTTTGGTGAAAGAAAATTCGTCCTTCGAGGAAGATGTTTATCTCGGTGATATTCCGATTATGCTCGGCGGCGGCGAGTTTATCATTAACGGTGCCGAACGCGTTGTCGTCAGCCAACTTCACCGTAGTCCCGGTATTGATTTCGTGTCCGAAATAGATGCCGAACGAAAAACGTACAGTTGCCGGGTCATCCCGGAACGCGGAAGTTGGATTGAACTGAACATCACCCGTAAAGAAACACTCGCCGTCAAAATCGACCAGAGCAGCAAGTTGCCGGTGATGATGATTCTTCGGGCAATGGGAGCGGAATACGGGAAAAATCCTCAACTGATCAGAGCGTTTTATTCGGAACAAATTCAAACCGTTCCGGCGAACAGCAAAGCAGCGGCGGCAAAAATCACCGGAAAAATTGCGGTGGACGACATCGCTTACCCCAAAAAAACGGAGAACGCCGGCGAAATCATCGCCGAGTCGGGCAGCGTGATAACCGAAACGAAAGCGGCAGAGATTTGTGCGTCCGGTTTGAAAGAAATCGCCGTAATGGATGAACCCCGGAACAAACTGATTTTGAACTCCATCCACGAAGATAAGACCGGTTCTCACGAAGAGGCGTTGGCGAAAATTTATATGAAACTCCGACCGGGCAATCCGCCGCAACTCGATAAAGCACGGGAATTGTTCCGGGAAAAATTTGCCGACACGAACCGGTATCGGCTTGGTCGTGTTGGTCGGTTCCGTCTTAACCGGAAACTCGGCTTGAATACGCCGCTGGACGAAATGATTCTTCACGCCGAAGACCTCATTGCGGCGGTGCAATACCTGAATAAACTGTGGGGCGGCGACAATTTGGTCGAAGTTGATGATATTGACCACCTCGGCAACCGGCGTTTGAGAACGATTGACGAATTGGCAAGCGAAGAACTCCGCAAAGGGTTTTTGAAACTGCGGCGCACGGTACAGGAGCGGCTAGCAACCCGTGGCACGGAGGATTTTACGCCCCGGCAAGTCATTAACCAAAAAAGTATATCGGCGGCGATTGAATACTTCTTTGGTCGCGGCGAATTGTCGCAGGTTGTTGACCAGACGAATCCGCTGTCGATGCTGACCCACGAACGCCGTTTGTCCGCTTTGGGTCCCGGCGGTTTGAACCGGAAGCGGGCGGGTTTCGATGTCCGCGACGTTCACTCGTCTCACTACGGTCGAATCTGTCCGATTGAAACACCGGAAGGAACAAACATCGGTCTGATTTCCTCGTTAAGCATCAATGCGAACGTTGATGAATTCGGCTTCCTCGTTTCGCCGTACCGGAAGGTTGTCAAAGGGAAAATCACAAACCAGATTGATTGGCTTCGGGCAGACCAGGAACACGAGGTGAAACTGGTGCCGGCAGATACGAAATCCGAAAACGGAAAAGTGGCAGCCGATGAAATTACCGAGACGGTGATTGTCCGCTGGCGAGGTGATTACGAACCGGTGCCGGTCGAAGATGTCGAATACATTGACATTTCGCCCAGTCAGATGGTCGGTGTTTCAGCGGGATTGATTCCGTTTCTGGAACACGACGACGCAAACCGGGCGTTGATGGGTTCCAATATGCAGCGGCAGGCAGTTCCGCTGCTGGAGTCCGAGCCGGCATTGGTTTCGACGGGCTTGGAAAAGCGGGCGGCGTTCAATTCCAGTTTGATGATTCACGCTAAACGCAGCGGCGTTGTCGATTACGCTGATGCTGAACGCGTGATGATCAAGTCCGACAAGAAGGGCGAGGATTGGAAAGACGAATATGTTTTCCGCAAGTTTGTCGGAATGAACGAACGCACCTGTCAGAATCAGGTGCCGATTGTCAAACCAGGTGAAAAAGTCGAAGCGGGACAAATCCTTGCCGACGGTGCGAGTATGCACAAAGGCGAACTTTGCCTGGGACGGAACGTACTTGTGGCGTTTATGACGTGGGACGGATTCAACTTCGAGGATGCCATTATCATCAGCGAAGACCTTGTCAAGAAGGATACTTACACGTCAATTCACATCGAAGAGTTCGACATCGAAATTCGGGACTCAAAGTTGGGGCGTGAAGAATTCACGAACGACATTCCGAATGTCGGCGAACGGATGCTTCGGAATTTGGATGAGAACGGTATTGTCCGCGTCGGAACGTATGTCAGACCGGGCGATATTCTTGTCGGTAAAGTTGTACCGAAGTCGAAGACGGAACTAACGCCGGAAGAGAAACTGCTGCACGCGATTTTCGGACGTGCCGGTGAAGATGTGAAGAACGAGTCGCTGGAAGTGCCGTCGGGTGTCGAAGGTATCGTGATTGGAACGCAGAAATATGCGTGCCGGATGAGTTTGTCGGAAGACGAACGCCGGGCGCACGATGCAGCAATCCGTCAGGCAGAAACGGAAGAAGATAGAAAAGTTTATCTCGTGTTTCAGCCGTTTGTGGAAGAACTTGAAAAGGTTCTCGACCGGAAAATCGACAAGGATGAAACGGAACAGCCGAAGTTGTTCCGATTGGAACATTTCCTTCGGGAAGACGACCCGAAGTGGGACAAAGCGGAGGCGGTACGGAAGAAGCACTGGACGGCAGTTGAAGCAGCGGTCGATGCGAAAGACCGGCGTGTCAATGCGATGAAAATCGGCGACGAATTGCGGCGCGGCGTTCTGCAAATGGTTAAGGTGTACGTTGCGGCGAAGCGTGTCATTTCGGTCGGCGATAAGATGGCGGGTCGGCACGGTAACAAGGGTGTTATTTCCAAGATTTTGCCGCGGGAAGATATGCCGTACTTGGAAGACGGTACACCGGTTGAAATTATGCTGAATCCGCTGGGCGTTCCGAGCCGTATGAATGTCGGTCAGATTTTGGAGACGCACCTCGGCTGGGCGGCAGCGAAACTGGGGTATCAAGCGATAACGCCGGTGTTTGACGGAGCGACGGAAGAGGAAATCAACGCCGAATTGGGAGAAGCCGGTTTGCCGACGCACGGTAAAGTCCGGTTGTTTGACGGACGCACCGGCGAACCGTTCGACCAAGAGACGACCGTCGGGTATATCTATATGCTTAAACTGCACCACTTGGTTGAAGACAAGGTTCACGCCCGTAGTACGGGACCGTATTCGCTCATTACGCAGCAGCCGCTCGGCGGTAAAGCCCGGTTCGGCGGTCAGCGTTTTGGTGAAATGGAAGTGTGGGCGTTGGAGGCATACGGGGCGGCTTATACGCTTCAGGAATTGTTAACCGTCAAGAGCGATGATGTTGACGGACGGACGAAGATTTACGAGTCGATGGTCAAGGGCGAAAACACGCTGGAGGCGGGAACGCCGGCAAGTTTCGATGTGTTGACAAACGAAATCCGCGGACTCGCTTTGAATATGCAGTTGGAAAAAATCGGCGACAGCATTTTATAGCAAGCCGGCAGCCGGCAGTTGATAATTTTATTCGCTGCCGACCGCCTGCTATTTGCTCTTTACTACCGGCTACCTACACTTACTTATTATGAGCAGCGAATTTACATACGACCGGATAAACGATTACGCAGCAGTTAAGATTTCGTTGGCGAAACCGAACGACATCCGCAGTTGGTCTTACGGCGAAGTGAAAAAGCCGGAAACGATAAACTACCGGACGTTCCGACCGGAGCGCGACGGCTTGTTCTGTGAAAAAATCTTCGGTCCTGAAAAGGACTGGGAGTGTAACTGCGGCAAGTACCGGGGTATGAAATACAAGGGAATGACGTGCGACCGTTGCGGCGTGAAAATTACGCACAGTAAAGTCCGCCGCAAGCGGATGGGACACATCGACCTTGCTGCGCCCGTGGTGCATATTTGGTTCTTCAAAGCTGCGTCAAGCCGGCTGGCAACGCTGCTGTCGATGAAAGCAAGTTCGCTTGAAAAAGTGATTTACTTTCAGGACTATGTCGTGATTGACCCCGGAAACACCGGTCATAAGGTCTATGAGTTGCTGACCGAAGACGAATACCGTAAAGCGAAGGAAAACGATACTTCGGGCAAGTTCCGCGCTGATATGGGGGCGGAAGCAATTCGGCAGTTGTTGCAGCAGATTGATTTGGTTTCACTGTCCGATGAACTGCGGACGGAGTTGAACGAAACGAAATCGAAGCAGCGCAAAAAGGACATCATCAACCGGCTGAAACTCGTGGAATCCCTGCGGGACAGCGATAACAAGCCGGAGTGGATGGTGCTTGACGTGATACCGGTGATTCCGCCGGACTTGCGTCCGCTGGTTCACTTGGAATCGGGAACGTTTGCTACATCCGACCTGAACGATTTGTACCGCCGGATTATCAACCGGAATACCCGGTTAAAGAAACTTGTTGATTTGAACGCGCCGGAAGTGATTATCCGCAATGAAAAACGGATGCTGCAACAGTCCGTTGATGCGCTGTTCGATAACGGACGGACGAAGCGTCCTGTCCTCGGTTCGAGCAACCGACCGCTCAAATCGCTGACCGATATGATTAAAGGAAAGCAGGGACGGTTCCGCGAAAACCTGCTGGGAAAACGGGTGGACTATTCCGCCCGTTCCGTGATTGTTGTTGGTCCTCATCTTCGGCTGCATCAATGCGGTTTGCCGAAGAAAATTGCGCTGGAACTGTTTCAGCCGTTCATTATCCGGCGTTTGAAAGAACTCGGACACGCCGACACGATAAAGAGTGCGAAGAAGATGCTCGAACGGAAGGATGAGGAAGTTTGGGATATTCTCGAAGAAGTGATTCAGAATCATCCTGTTCTTCTGAACCGTGCGCCGACGCTTCACCGAATGGGTATTCAGGCGTTTGAGCCGATTTTGGTGGAAGGCAATGCGATTAAGTTGCATCCGCTGGTTTGCAGGGGATTCAATGCGGACTTCGACGGCGACCAGATGGCAGTGCATCTTCCGCTGTCTTTGGAAGCGCAGGTTGAGGCGCACACGTTAATGCTTTCGACGAATAACATTTTTTCACCGGCAAACGGAAGCCCGATTATCTCGCCGTCGCAGGACGTTGTGATGGGCTGCTATTACGTCACACTTGACCGTCCCGGTCAACTCCGCGAGGGAATGGCGTTTGCCAGTGTCGAAGAGTTGTTGATGGCGTACTCCTATAAGAAGGTAGGACTGCACGCGAAAATCAAGGTGCGGATGCCGGAACGCCGGTTCCTCAAAAATGACCCGAAAATTCACGGTAAAGGCGTGAAATACGAAGACGGCAAAGTGTTTTACGA
Organism: Planctomycetaceae bacterium; assembly: GCA_031261125.1. GTDB lineage: Bacteria > Planctomycetota > Planctomycetia > Pirellulales > Thermoguttaceae > WRKP01. Next base: position 11,542 of record JAISJZ010000268.1, read on the forward strand.
CCCCAAATCGGAAGATGCTGCGTTGTTTGAAACGACGGTCGGCCGCGTGATTTTCAACAATCAACTCTTTAAGGACTTGCTTGACCGAGACAGCAATAGGAACCGGATAATGCCGTTCTACAATCAGACATTGAAGTCCGGCGACCTGCAAATGGTGATTAACGACTGTTTTGAGTATCTGAAACGGCGCAGCACGATTGACTTGCTTGACCTGCTGATGCGGCACGGTTTCGAGCAGAGTACGTTGAGCGGTCTGTCATTTGCAACGGACGACCTGATTACGCCGAAAGCGAAACTGAAAATCATCGAGGACTCTGAAAAGGAAGTCGCGAAGGTTTACAGCCGGTATGAAAACGGTTTGATAACCGAAGGCGAACGGTATAACAATGTGATTGACATCTGGACGCGTTCCCGTGAAGAGATTACGCAAAAGATGATGGAGGAACTCGAACACGACAATCGGAACGATTGGTACGTTAACCCGATCTACCTGATGGCAATTTCCGGCGCGCGCGGCGGTACGGAACAGATTCGGCAACTTGCCGGTATGCGGGGATTGATGGCGAAGCCGAACGGGAAGATTATTGAAAGCCCGATTAAGGCGAACTTCCGTGAAGGTTTGACCGTGCTGGAGTATTTTTCGTCAACGCACGGTGCGCGGAAAGGATTGGCAGATACGGCGTTGAAGACGGCGGATGCCGGGTATATGACCCGAAAGTTAGCGGACGTAGCGCAGAACGTTGTTATCACGAAAGATGACTGCGGTACAACGCAGGGTATTGCCAAAGGTGTGATTTACCGCGGTGAAAAGGTCGAAGTGTCTTTAGCGGACTCCATCAAAGGACGGGTGTCGCGGACGAACATTGTCAATCCGATTACGGACGAAGTCATTGTCCGGGAAAACGAATTGATAACGGTCGATATTGCCCGGAAGATTGAGGAACTCGGTTTGGAAAAGATTCAAATCCGCAGTCCGATGACGTGCGAATCCGAATTGGGGATTTGCGCCAAGTGTTACGGAATGGACTTGTCAACGAACCAGTTAGTAGAGGAAGGACTCGCTGTCGGTATCATTGCGGCGGAAAGTATCGGCGAGCCGGGAACGCAGTTGACGATGCGGACGTTCCACATCGGCGGTACAGCAGCCCACGCGATTGAAGAACACGAAATCAAGGCGAAACACGCCGGTAAAGTTAAGTTCGTTCTGGTTGAAGCGATTGACACGACGGACGGCCGTATTTCGCTGTCCCGCAACGGACAAGTTGCCGTTCTTGACCCGAAAGGTCGGGAATGGGAAAACTCGAACATTCCGATTGGGGCAACGCTGCACGTCAAAGAAGACGAGGAAATCAAACAGGGACAACTGATTTGTTCTTGGGACCCGCACAGCGAACCGATTTTAGCGAAAGTCGATGGTATCGTTCATTTCGAGGACATTGACGAAGATACGATACGCACGGAAAAGGACTCGACGACCGGTGCGCTTCGGCACACGGTTCAGGAATTGAAAGGCGACCGGCAACCGCAGATTATCCTGAAGACGAAAGACGGCAAAGACACCGTGGATTACTATTATCTTCGGAGCAAGTCGATTATTCAGGTGAAGGACGGCGAACAGGTCAAGCGCGGAACAATTTTAGCGAAAACACCGCGGGAAGTGGCGAAGACGCAGGACATCACCGGCGGTCTGCCGCGGGTCACCGAAATTTTCGAGGCACGCAAACCGAAAGACCCGGCGGTCATTGCCGAAATTGACGGTGTGGTGGAGTTGGGACCGAAGCGGCACGGCAAGCGGACGATTATCATCAAGAACGAGGATACCAGTGCGGAACGGATTCACGACATTTCGCACGGCAAACATCCGCGGGTTCACGCCGGCGATTATGTAAAAGCGGGCGATGCGATTACCGACGGTCCGTTGGTGCCGCACGATATTCTTCGGATTTCCGGCGAGGAAGCGGTGCAGGAATACTTGGTGCGGGAAGTTCAAAACGTTTACCGCGCTCAACGGGTAAAGATTAACGATAAGCACATCGAAATCATCATTTCGCAGATGCTGCGCAAGGTGCGGATTGAGTCCTCCGGCGATACGAAACTCCTCGAAGGAATCGTCGTTGACAAATTTCAATTCATTGCGGCGAATAAGGAAATTGCGTCGTGCGTGAAAGTGGTCGAACCGGGCGACACGCAACTGGAAGCGGGGACAATCATCCAAAAGGACGTGTTCGATACTATCAATGACGAAGTGATTGCCGAGAGCAAAACTCCGGCAACGTGCAAAAAAACAGAGTTGGCGCAGGCATCGAAACAGTTGCTCGGTATTACGAAGGCAGCGGTTCAGAGTTCCAGTTTCATTTCGGCAGCGAGTTTCCAAGAGACGACAAAGGTGTTGACGGAAGCAGCGTTGGCGAGTAAGACGGACGGTCTTGTCGGCTTGAAGGAGAATGTGATTCTCGGACATCTTGTTCCGGCAGGAACGGGTTTCCGCAATTATCAAAATGCGGAATGGGATATGCGGGACGATGCCCGGCAGGAACTGGCGAAGATGTCAACGCCGGTTTCCAAAGCGTCTTATACACTGTTGGACGACATACCGGCTGCCGAACCTGTTGCGGAAGAGACACCGGCAGATGACATTTTCAGTGTGCCGGATGTTGGTTATGCGGATACGTCGTTTGCGGATTCGTTTGACGGCGGAATACCGCAGAACGATTACGATGATACCGACCCGTTTGAAAGTGATGACGAATAGATTTGACCCCGCCGCTTGCCGGCGGGGTTTTTATTTATGCACTATGAAATTTATCTGTTATACGTCATAATCACAAGCGGACGTTCTGTTTTATTTGCTTATCAATTATCAATTATTATGATGCTGTACGTTTTCTTTATCGTTTTGCTGTTTGCAATGGCAACCGTTCAAGCCGATGCCGCGGAAAATCCCGTTGAAAAAGGACAGCAACTCCTTCGGGACAACCTGCCGAAGGATGCCCTTGAACTGTTGCGTCCGTGGGTGCTGAATGAAAAAACGCAGAACTCCGACCCGGCACTGACACTGATCATACAGTGTTTGCAGCGGTTGAACCGGATGGCGGAAATTGATACGTTTCTCGAAGATGCCGTCAAGATTCACAAAGACGATTGGAAAGTCCTTTGGACGGTAGGCGATTTGTACATTCAATTTTCCTACACCGGCGGTTCGCTCATCGGTAATAAGTATCAACGCGGGGTCTATACCGGCAAGCGAGTATTTTCCACCGACCGTGACCGGGTACGGGCATTGCAACTTTTCAAAGATGCGGTACCGCTTGCGTTGAAAGACGAAGACAAAAACGGTGTTGCTGATTTCTTTCTCGCTTGGACAAGAATCTTGCAGGGGGAACACTGGAAAATGCAGGCATTGACGGATATTGCGCAACTGCCGGATTATTCCGACGAATGGCAGGGCAGACACGGATGGAACGGCAATACCAAAGCACCGGTTGACATTGACGGTAATCCGGTGGTCTATGCTTTACCGGAATCGTTTGAAACGGCGAAGAACAACGGTGAACGGTGGCGTTGGTGCTTGGAACAGGCGGCAAATTTAGGAAAGAAGAACGAAGCGTTAACGCAGCGGGCGGATTTTTATCAATCTCAATTCGGCGTTCAAACGCTGACGCAGTTTGAATTTTTCCGCAGCACGATTCAAGACCCGCAGAAAACGGCAAGTATTTTAACGATGGAAACGCTGACGGATGATGAAACGTTGGCACAACTGGCGACCGGCATTAAGCGGTTCAAACTGCCGAAAGAAGCAGATTACATTGCCTTGTACAAAGAGGCGGAACAATGGATGCAACTGGCGAATATCTTTCAGAACCGGCGGCAGTATGATAAGGCGGTGGAGTATTACAACAAAGCGTTGGATAAAGAAACGAACGAAGATGTCAAACAGTTCATTCAGGCGGCGATTCATCAGATTCTCGGTAATTGGGGACATCTTGAACCGAACGGTTCCCGTGTTGCCGGTCTCGATGCGAAGTTAAGATATGTGTTCCGCAACGGAAAAAAAGTTAACATTACGGTCAATGAAATCAACACGGAAAAGTTGCTTGCCGACGTTCAGGAATATCTGAAATCGAAACCGCCGCAACTGAATTGGCAGCGGATTCAAATTGAGACCATTGGACAGCAGTTAATTTACGGTGAGGACAAAGACAAATTGCGGGAACAGTACATCGGTAAAGAAATTGCGAAGTGGAGTATCGAATTACAGCCCGCCGAAAAACATTTTGATACGGCAACAGTGATTCCGTTTTCGCAAAAGAAAGGCGGGGCGTATCTGGTGCGTACCGAAATGGATAACGGCAATGCGGAGAACGCTGTGATTTGGCTTGAAGATACGGCAATTGTTAAGAAACAGTTAGATAACGCCGCTTTGTATTACGCTGCCGATGCCGAGACCGGTCAGCCGCTTGCTGATGCCGATGTGAAATTCTTCGGCTATTACGTTGAGCAGAAATGGATTCGGGAAGCGAACGGACGTACCCGGCAGGATACGCCGGTTTGGCAGTTCCAAGAATTTCAAACGAAAACGAATAAAGACGGTATCGTAATTATTGACGGTCAAAAGTTTGACAACAAATTCAATTATAGTTGGCTCATAAGTGTTTCGGGCAAAGCAGACAGCCAGTTTACGTTTCTCGGTTTTAATCATATCTGGTTCGGCAGGCAGTTTAATGAGCCGTATTTTCAAACGAAGACGTTCATTATCACGGACAGACCGGTCTATCGTCCGAAGGACAAAGTGCAGTTCAAGGCGTGGCTCGGTACAGCGCGGTACGATGCGGACAACGTTAAGCACAACGAATTGGTGCCGGAAACAGTACGTTATGAAATTTATAATCCGCGGGGCGAAAAGTTTGCTGAAAAAGACGGCGTAAAATTAGACGGGTACGGCGGATTTACGGCGGAATTAGAGTTGCCGAAGGACGCAACGTTGGGCAATTACAACATTCAGGTTTTCAATGCGAACCGGAATTTTAACGGCAGTCAAAATTTCCGGGTCGAAGAGTACCGCAAGCCGGAGTATGAAGTGAGCGTTGACGCACCGAAAGAACCGGTGAAACTCGGTGATAAGATAACGGCAACGATTAAGGCGAATTATTATTTTGGTTCGCCGGTGGCGGAAGCAAAAGTAAAATACAAAGTGATGCGGACAAAAGCGGATACCGCGTGGTATCCGTACTGCCGATGGGATTGGTTTTACGGCAACGGATACGGCTGGCTTGCGTATGATGCCGTGTATCTTCCGGGGTGGAGCAAGTGGGGATGCTGCCGACCGCTGCCGCCGTGGTTTCCGATTCAACAGGGACCGCCGGAGTTGGTTGCCGAAGTCGAAACGGACATCAAACCGGACGGCACCGTTGACGTGAACATTGACACCGCCGTTGCGCAAGCGTTGTTTCCGAACGATAGTCAGCGGTACTCGATAACCGCCGAAGTTGTAGATAAGAGCAGAACGACAATTACCGGCACCGGGACAATTTTAGTGAGCGAGGAACCGTTCAAGATTTACGTTTGGACAAACAAGGGACATTATGCTGCCGGGGATAAAATCGTTGCCGATTTCCAGTCACGCCGTTTAGACGGCAAACCCGTCAGCGGTGATGCCGAAGTTGTTGTTAACAAAATTTCTTATGAGCAGGATTCTGCAAATCCTGCTTTCACCGAAAAATTCAAAACAACGGTCAAACTTGACGGCGAAGGCAAAGCGTATCTTTCGTTGAACGCTGCTGAAGCGGGACAGTATAAGATTTCCTGTACGCTGGACGGACAGGAAGGCGGGTATGTGTATAATGTGTATCAGAACGGCGAAACAAGTTCCGCTGCTAACTGGAAGTTCAACGCATTGGAACTCCTGCCGGATAAGACGGAGTACGCCCCGGACGAAACGGTGAAGTTGCGTATCAACACCGACCGGGAAAATTCCAACGTGCTGTTGTTCATCAAAAACAAACAGAACACTTACCAACTGCTGAAAGTTGACGGCAAATCATCATCTGTCAATGTGCCGATTGAGTTGGGTGATATGCCGAACTTCTTTGTCGAGGCGTTGACCGTCAGCGGCGGCGAAGTGATTAACGAAGTGAAAGAAATCGTTGTCCCGCCGCAACAGCGTGTCCTGAACGTTGATGTGAAACCGTCGGCAAAGGATTACAAGCCCGGTGAAAGAGCGAAAGCGGAATTGGTCATCACCGATTTGGACGGCAAAGCGGTTGTCGGACAAGTTGCCGTGTCGGTTTATGATAAATCGGTCGAGTACATTTCCGGCGGTTCCAATATCGGAGACATTAAGGAATTCTTTTGGAAGTGGAAGCGGCATTATGCGCCGTCCAACGAAACGAATCTCGGCAGATATTGGTATGGTCTCGGCGACATCGGCAAGCCGGGAATGCAGCCGTTGGGCGTATTCGGCAGGATTGCTGTACCCAGCGGCGGAATGAGCGGCGGTTTCGGCGGCGGTGCATTAAGCCTCAGAAGCAGCAAAGGTATGTTCAAAGCAGACGCGCGAGCAATGATGGATGTCGCAGAAGCAGCGGAAGCACCGTTGCCGCCAGCCGCTCTGCCGATGGCGAACGCTAAACGAGCAATGGGGGGAGGAATGGCAATGGATGCCGCCAAAAAATCGGAACAGGAAAAAGCAGATACAGACAATGCGGGACAAGCACCGCCGCTGGTGGTGCGCAAAAATTTCGCCGATACGGCATTGTGGGTCGGCGCATTGGAAACGGATAAAGACGGCAAAGCAAACATCGAATTGACAATGCCGGAAAGTTTGACAACGTGGAAAATTAACGTTTGGTCAATGGCGGCAGGTACCCGCGTCGGACAAGGCAGTACCGAAATAATAACACGGAAAAACTTGATAATCCGTATGCAAACGCCGCGGTTCCTTGTCGAAAAAGATAAGTGCGTATTCTCCGCTAATGTACATAACTACCTGCCGAAAGAAAAAGAAGTAAAAGTTGACGGTGAATTTACGAGCGGGGAACAGCGTTTTCCGCTTCAAACGAAAACGGTTAAAATTGCTTCCAGCGGGGAAACGAGAATTGATTGGGAAGTCGAAGCGAAAACCGCCGGCGAAGCAACGATTGTGATGAAAGCAATCACGGACGAAGAATCTGATGCAATGCAGAAGACGCTGCCGGTGTATGTTCACGGCATTTTGAAGCAAGAGGCGCGGAGCGGATATATTGCGCCGGACAAACAATCGCAAGTTGTCGAAATGAACGTTCCTGCCGAACGCAAGCCGGAACAGACGAAGTTGACCGTCCGGTTCTCGCCGACGCTTGCCGCTTCGATGCTCGATGCTTTGCCGTACCTCGTTGATTATCCTTACGGCTGTACGGAACAAACGCTGAATAAATTTTTGCCGACGGTTCTCGCGCAAAAGGTGTTAATCGACAGCGGCATCGAAATCGAACAGTTGAAAGACCGGTTGACGAATCTGAACGCCCAAGAATTAGCCGGCGGCGACGGCTTGCCCCGCCTTCCGGCGATTGCCCGAAAAGTTGAACCTGTGTTTGACACGAACGAAGTCAATAAGATGGTTGCCGATGGTGTCGAACGGTTGAAAAATATGCAATGTTCCGACGGCGGCTGGGGCTGGTTCAGCGGTTGGGGCGAACATTCCTCGCCGCATTTAACAGCGTTGGTTGTTCACGGACTTAATCAATTACGAATCACGAATTACAAATTACGAAACACAGACCAAACCGAACTGAATGCAATGGTTCAGCGCGGTCGTACCTGGTTAAGTAATTATCAAGCCGAACAGGTTGAACTGTTGAAAATCGGACAACTGCCGGAGAGCGAACGGAAAAACCGCCGGTACAAAACGCAAGCGGACGAAACCGATACGTTTGTGTATATGGTTTTGTCTGAATACGGGGATGCGAAACAAAGTACAACATCCCGCGATATGAAAATGTTCCTTTGGCGCGATAAGGGCAAAGTGTCGCTGTACGCCGCCGCAATGTTCGGCATTGCGTTAACAAACGAAAACCCGCCGCAAGCGGCTGATACCAATGCCGATGAACTTGTAAAAATCATTGAGCAGTATCTCGTTCAGGACGGCGAAAATCAAACGGCGTATCTGAATCTGCGCAATTACAACAACTGGTGCTGGTGGTACTGGTACGGCAGCGAATTTGAAACACAGGCATATTACCTGAAACTGTTAATGCGGACAAACCCGAAAAGCGAGGTTGCGCCGAAGTTGGTTAAGTATCTGCTCAATAACCGGCGTAATGCGGCGTACTGGAATTCAACGCGGGATACAGCAATCGTTGTCGAAGCGTTTGCGGAGTATCTGAAAGCAACCGGCGAAACGAAACCGGATTGTACGGTTGAAGTTCTCGTTGACGGCGAAGTCAAAAAGAGCGTCAAAATCACGCCGGAGAATCTGTTTGAAATCGACAACACGTTCATCATCGAAGGCGAAGCGTTGACCGCAGGCAAACATAAAATAGAGTTGCGGAAAACACACCCGCCGGCGGCGGGGGCTAACCCCTTGTACTACAACGTGTATTTACAGAACTTCACGCTGGAAGACAATGTTAAGAAGACCGGCTTGGAAGTGAAAATTGAACGGAAGATTTACAAACTCGAACGGGACAAAGACGCTGTATCACAACAAGCGGGCAGCCGGGGACAAGTTCTCGATTTGAAAGTTGAGAAATACAAGCGGATTGAATTAGCACCGCAGCAAGTTGCGGCACTAACATCCGGTGATTTCATTGAAGTTGAACTATTGATTGAATCGAAGAACGATTATGAGTACCTGCTTATTGAGGACTTGAAAGCAGCGGGAACGGAACCGGTCGAAGTCCGCAGCGGATACAACGGTAATACGCTGGGGGCATACGTTGAGTTCCGGGACGAGAAGGTCTCGTTCTTTGCCGAACGTTTGCGGCGGGGACAGTACAGTGTTTCGTACCGTTTACGGGCGGAAACGCCGGGCAGTTTCAGTGCGCTGCCGGCGAAAATCGAAGCGATGTACGCACCGGAATTAAAAGGCAATTCGGACGAGAATAAAGTTCAAATTGTTGATAAGAAATAAGCAGTCCGTTCACGGTTTTTCGCTGTCGGGACAAACGCAAACGAATTTGCCGCAGCCCGGACAGCCGGAACCGTATTTTTCTTTGACGGATTCTGTCAGGTCAATATCGAGAATGTTTGCCAGTGTTGTCAGCCACGCTAAAACATCGGCAAACTCTTCCCGCCGGTTCGCAACGCCGCCGCTGCGGATTGCCGCTGCTAATTCGCCGAACTCTTCGGCAAGCCAAAGAAAGGTCGCCTCGGCACCGCGGCGTGCATCCTTTTCGTAGTACATCTTGCGAATCAAATCCTGAAAGTCGCGAAAAGTAATATCTGTCATCATTGCAATCCTGAAACGAATGCTTTTTCAACACGCATTGTACCGCCCCTTGACGAAAAATTCAATCGGCGTAGAATGGGGGGCGTTCGATGCCGGTGCTGTTTGCCGATTCGTGAGCAAACAATAACAGGGAATCCCGTGCGGTGTTCTTCACCAAACCGGGAACGGTCCTCGCCGCTGTGAACGGTTTATAATTGTGTCGAATCTTTCAGGACATTGATGATATAGTTAGCGGATTGTTAACGATTTATCGAGAAGTCCAGACGCAGTTGCCGTGAGTCAGAAGACCTACCGTCGTCGTGTTTGCCGTTTCTTGAGCGAAGGACAAGGGAAACGCACGACCGGACAATTCTCAATACGTCCGAAAAGAGGTTTTTTATGTCTCACACAACGTTACGTTTTTACCGCGCCTTTACCCTTGTCGAACTTCTTGTGGTGATTGCAATCATCGGTGTTCTCATCGGGCTTTTGCTCCCCGCGGTTCAAGCCGCCCGTGAAGCCGCCAGACGGATGAGTTGCTCGAATAACCTGAAACAAATCGGTATCGCCATACATAATTATCACGATACCGAAGGCAGAATTCCGCTGAATGTAAATCCTAACTGTTTCAGTTGGGCAGCGGCGATTTTACCTTTTGCTGAACAGACCAACCTAAAAGATCAGTTGGACTTGACAAAAAAGGCTTATGATACCGTGAATATGACGGTAGGAAAATCAAAAGTTCCGATGTATATCTGTCCGAGTGAACCGAATGATATAATTGTTAACAACCATACGTTAATAGAATACGCACCGGATTATAGTGTTGCGGGAAGCGGCAGCGGCGACCTTGTGCTAAATCACTACGGGGGATTTAAGGGAATCAACTTTGATATTACGAATTATGAACATATTCCTTACGATGATGAGAGCGGCTGTATTATTAAATCAAGAACTCTTGGACTGGAAGCAATTACAGATGGAACCTCGAACACGATGATGAT
>JAISJZ010000164.1 GCA_031261125.1 Planctomycetaceae bacterium
GCGGCACTTCCTTTTGCGGTTCTGCGGCATTGGCGGACGGGTTCAGCATTGCAGCACCGGCGAAAACGCCGAGACCGGCACCAAGAAAATTACGGCGTGATGTTTGCATCGGAGTAGTGAACAGGAAATATGAAATAGTATAAAATCGTCAGGGCATTATACATTATCCCTTACCTGTTGTCAATAATGAGAACGGACCGTATCGAACATTTGCCGCGGCTGCCGCAGCGTGAACGTACTGGACATAAAGGAACCTACGGTACCGTTCTGGGCATCGGCGGTTCCCGCGGAATGGCTGGTGCCGCTGCCCTTGCCGGAAAAGCCGCTCTGTTGACCGGCTGCGGTCTCGTCCGCCTCGCTGTCCCCGACCCCGTACTGGAAACCGCCGCCGGATTTTATCCCGAATTAACAACCCTGCCGTGTCCCGCCGGCAAAAAAGGACGTTTTGCTCTGTCCGCTCTTGAAGTGCTATTGGAATACGCCGAACAGGCAACGGCGGTATTTCTCGGTCCCGGTTTGGGACGCTCCGCCGGTCTCGACATTCTCGTACCGTCCTTTCTCCGGCAAAATGTTAAACCGCTCGTTGTTGATGCCGATGCACTAAACGCCGTTGCCGTTTTCGGTACCGAACAGATGATGAAAAACATTATTTTTACACCGCACCCCGGCGAGTTCGCCCGCTTAATCGGTTCTGCACCGCCGCCGGAAGAACAATTAGATGAACGGATTGCCGCTGCCGCTGAATTTGCTCAACGATGCCGGATTACGCTGGTCTTGAAAGGACATCGAACGATTATCACGGACGGCAAACAGACGGCAGTTAATTCGACCGGCAATCCGGGGATGGCAACCGGCGGCAGCGGCGATGTGCTGACGGGAATTATCACGTCCTTACTGGCACAAGGTTTTACGGCATTTGAGGCGGCACAACTCGGTGTATTTCTGCACGGTGCTGCCGGCGATGCGGCAGCGGAACGTTACACCGAACCGTGCGTAACAGCAGCGGTGATTTTAGAATGTATTCCTGCGGCGGTAAGGCAACTAACAAACATTTAACACCGCCTCTTTTACCGCCCTTTCGGATTCGGTCCGTATTTGTTCGGTCCCGGTTTGCTGTCGATACTGCCGATAACGAAATTTTTAGTCTATCTTGCGTACTACTGGCTACCGGTTAACCTGCCACGTTTCTTTAATCTTGAAATTCGTCCTTGGAAAAGTAACCTCCGCACTGAAGGATGTGCATCTATCTTTTAGTTTGTTATTACCTTTTATCGTCCATCCGTTTCCTGCTGTCCAACCACTGTCAGAAGCGAAGTACGTTTGCCCTTCACCATCAAAAGTTACAGATAGTTTGCACGGCGGCAAACGTGAAAATCCCTGCATATAAATTGTCGCTGAACGCGCCCAATTATCGAATATTCCCTCTGATGCTTCTGAATAACGTGCCGTCAGTTTCACATCCTTAAACATCGTTGCAAAATCGGAATCCCGTTCTGCCTGACCATATTGGTATTGAACGGACGTTGAATATTTCGGCGAAAGCAAGGTTAAATCCACTTGTTTGACGCTGACCGCAGTTCGACGGAGAATTATCTCGCCATCGAATTCTGTGCCTGCGGCACATATCGTGCATAAATCAGTCCCTTTTTCCCACGTTTCAAGGAAAAACACACTCGTTGCGGTATCGCCTTTTTCACCTGTTATCTTTACTTCGATAACACAATCCGACAAATTCTCTCCGATATTTTCGATAGAGAGGCAATCAAAAGCACACGGGAATTCGTGAAATTCTGCGTTAATACGCTCACCGTTTTTCGATTTCGTTAACGTTGCAGCATAGGTTTTAGCAATCCTTGGTAATAGACGCTGTGCGATTTCTGCCTTTTTGATGGATTTGACAAGTCCTTTGAATTCATTGTCGATTGCTTCTTGTTTTGTATTTTCAGATTGGTACGTTTCGATTGAAGTTCCGGTCGGTGGCAATCCATAACCGAGTAGAAATCCATCCAAAAAACTTGCTCCAACCACCTTCCAATTATTCGGTTTGGGAAGGTTATCAATCGTTTCAAGCCGGTTGATTTCATCAGTAACAGCGGCCAACGCTTCTGTTGCGAGGTGCTGGATTTCTGCGTTTTCTGATTTGACTTTTGCCAAATCGAATTTGTGTGTTTGCATTTCCAAACGGACTTCTTGTTGATTTCGTTCTTTCATTGCTGCGTCAATGTCAGGATAGAGTTCATCAGCGAGGCATTTGGCAACAGTCCGCAAGTCGGCGGGAAATTCCTCGGCGTTGGTTGCTCGGCAAAAGAAAACCGAGAGAACGAAAACGATGACGACGATACGAGAGATTTGGTTTTTCATTGTGGTGTCTCCAAAAAAGGGGATGACAGGAAAAAGTATCAATGTTCGCAGAATAACGTTTTGCCTTCCAGAACACGGCAACCTTCTAGAGTCAAACAAGAAAGAGTGCCCAATTCTGTGTTGTTGTCAAAACCTTTCCACGGGCATAATCCACAACACCGAAGGCACTCTCCGCACGGAGAGCGTCCTTGTGATGTTGCCGGATTATAGAAACCTCACGGTTTCAAGTGGAAATTTTTGACAGGCAACTAACGCTAATTTTCAGTTTGAAAACTTTATTTCGATACGATATTCCTTGGGGTTAGTCATCGGCGAAGTACCGGCAACGGGGAAAAATTTAACAAATCGGTTTTGGATTGCAACAGGGGCGGTGAAAAAAATTCAAGAAAAAGCCGGCGGCACTTTGACCGTCGATATTGAGGACTACGAAGAGTGACGGAGTTCAAACTTGTCAACTTCGTCAACCAGAACATCCAATTCGTCTTCCCAATCGTCCCGTTCGCCGGAAATCCGCGGGTCGTCGTACAACGGGAACATTATCGCTTTTCCGGGACAAACCCGGCTGCACGCCGGACAACCGTCGCGGCACGCATCCGGCTGTTCCACAAACGGTTTGTCATTTTCACCGACGGCATAAACGCCGAAAAGACAAAAATTGACACATTCCAAACAGCCGATACAGCGTTCTGTATCGAGCATCGGATACCACCGGTTCTCCGCCGCTTCATCCAATCGCTCAACTTTTCCGCCGGGAATGTTGCCGGGAAGCAGTCCGTTGTGCTGCCATTCCCTGACGGCTTGGCACAACAAGTCAACGTTTTCCAGCCGGGAATCAAACACTGCCGGAGGTTTTTCCCGCTGCGTGATTTGCTGCACCAAAATACTCAACGGACGCGGCGGCAACGGAGCAAAGACGGCAAGCGGTTCATCAAGCGTTTGGAGAGCGGCAGCCGTTTTTCCGGTACGTTTCAAATCGTAGAGGAACGGCACACTCCAAACGAGTGTTTCTAAATTTCCTGCTAATGTTTCCGCAAGTTGCGTATCGAATTTTGTTTCGTTCCGGTGCCGCGATATGATGAGCATTTATTTGAATCGGAATCCAGTTTTCTTTGAGTATATCGCAAACTTACCGTCTTTGCAACTGTTGAGAATCAACCTGCCGTATGCCTTCACGGAATTGTACCAGCGGCGTAAAATGCTCAACCGATATGTCATAGATCCGTTCGATAAGTTCCGGCGTTAATTCTTGCCGAACAACATCGCCGAGTAATTTTCCGTCTTTTAACATCAGGAACCGGTCGGCACAACGTAAAGCAGCATTCAAGTCGTGCATCGAAAACAAAATACTCACCGCGCTGTTACGAACTGCCGTGCGCAACAGTGAAAGAAATTCCGCTTGATTTTTCAAATCCAGCGCACTGGTCGGTTCGTCAAGCAGCAGCAGTTGCGGTTCCTGCACCAACGCCCTCGCCAACGCAACTTTCTGTACTTCGCCGCCGCTCAACTGTTCCACAGGACGGTGCGACAGCGATTCAAGACCGAGAAACGTCAGCATTTCCCCGACCCGCCGCAAATCGTTTGCGGAAGCCGTCCACGCAAAAAACGGTTTGCGCCCCAACAGAACGGATTCAAACACAGACAGCGGCGAGGATTCTAACCGCTGCGGAACGTATGCAATCCGTTGCGCCAGTTGAGAATACGGCAATAATTTCAGCGGTTTGCCGTTTAGAAGAACCGTACCGGACAGCGGTTGAAGAATTTTACCGAGCAGGCGGAGCAACGTTGATTTGCCGGAACCGTTCTGACCAAGAAGAGCAACGGTTTCACCGGCGGCAACACGAAACGAAACGTCCGACAGTACCGTTCGGCTGCCGTACCGGAATTCAAGATTTTCAACTTGAAGCATCGCGCCTTATTTGATAACGGGATTCGGTCCGTAGGCGTTGATGTTCAGAAACAGCAATACTACGGCGACAACCAGTGCAGCGGCGGAAAGTCCGAGCAACAGTGTATAGACATCCGGCAGCACTTTCGGCTGCGGTGCTTTGGGTTCTTTTGGTGCTTTCGGCTCCTTCGGTGCTTTCGCCGGTTTCTCTTTCTTCGCCTTTACCGGCTTTTCCGCAGGTGTCTGTGCCGCATCGCCCGTTTTCTTTTTTCCGAATAAAGCCATTGGTAGGATTATTTTGCGGATAATTCGTTGGTGTCAATGAACAGGACACTGTCGTCCCGCTGAACGGTGCCGCGGCGGAACTCCGGCTTAACTTTTGCTGCGGAGCGGTCTGCTTCGGTTTGAATAATTTCAATTTTTCCGATATACGAACTGCGGTCCCCGTAATTCCGTATGACATCAAGTTGCTGTCCTTTGACCAGCCCGCTGTCGGAACCGACGGAAATCTCCACCCAGCCGTTCGGACGCACTTCCGTTATGATGCCTTGGATTCCTTTCGGCGGTATGCCGTTGTACAATTCCGGCACCGGTTTCAAGCCGTTTTTTTTCAGGACATCGACAGCGTCCCGATAGTCCTCTGCCAATCTTTCGCCGACAGATTTATAATTCGCTAACTGTAAGGCGAGATTGTGGGCTTCGTCGGTTTTCGCAACCAATGTCGAGTATTGTTTCGCCCAGTCCTCTTGCGCACCGCGGAGGTCTTTGCGCAGTCCTTCGACTTCACCGCGGAGCGATGCCTGACTCTCGTGCGACAACTTGACGGCAGCGATTCCTTCCTCTTTCTTTTCGTTCAGTTGCGTCAGTTCATCTTTGAACGTTTTGTTTTCTTTGGCGAGTTCTTCTGCCTTTGTGGTCAGCGACGCAATTTCCCTAGCCCGCTCAGAAACGGCGGTGTTCAGTTGCTCAATCTCCTTGTTTTTACGGTCTTCGAGTTGCTGCGCCTTTGTTTGTGCTTCTTTGACTTGGGCTTGCAACCCTTCGGCTTTGGCTTTCCAATTTGTGTGCGTCGAGTAAATCACAACGGAGAAGCCCATAAACATAATGCTCATAATGAATATAAGCACAATGAACATTTTACCCATCAAGTTCATAAAGCACCTTTCTCTTGTGGTGTCAGACCCGCAGTCCCAAAACAATCCTTCTCCATTCTATCGTCCATTTTTGCCCTATGCAACAGTTCAAGTCGAAAAAAAGAGAAATTCTTGCTTCGGTTCATCTCGCGTAATCGGTACAACCGTGCGGCGGTGTTCAAAACCACAGGATGAGACGGTTATCAAGCATATTCGGCACTTTGCGGCGGACGATACGTTCAATTTCGGCATCGGGACAACGGACGCTGAAATGCGCCGTAATGATTTTCTTGTTGTGAAATCGGTTACGCCGTTCGAGAATATCGTCCAAATGAATATGTCCGCGGCGGTAAATTTTGTCTGTTTTGTGCTTTTTCGCCGCAAACGACATTTCCATTATCAGCACGTCCGCCTCGTACATATCGGGATTGTTGTCCAAACCGGCAATCGTGCTGTCGCCGAGGTACGCCACCCGCGGATGTTTGACCTCCTGTGAAACATCAATACCGGAAATTGCCAAGTCCCTGATTTGGTTTTGCGTCAGTTGCCGGTACTCCTCTTTCAACTTTTTCTTCCGTTCCCAAACGATGTAGCCGACGGACGTTATCGGATGTTCCGTCTCGTGAACGGACACGGCACATTCGCGGGACAGTTCGTATGCTTCGCCGGGTTTTACGCCGATTAAATCACAGGGCAGTTTTCCGTGGTCGAGGTGGGTGAACGCATCGAGCAGATGTTGAACGGCATTGACTTTTCGGGCGGGCAGGAAAATTGCCGGTTTTTCCATTTTCATCATTCGGCGGCGGCAGACATAGGCGGGCAGCGCAAGCAGATGGTCCATATGGGTATGCGAAACGAACCAGACCGGCGTATTCATAAACTCCCACGGCTGTGCGCCGAGGTCGAAGCCGAGTTTCAATTCGGGAATCCGCCAATACGTCTGCATAGCAGCGCGGGAAAAGCCCTCAATCGTTAGACCGCAGTGTTTTTCGGTGCGGAACGTTAAATCGTTATATCGCTGTTCAGACGGTTTCATTCTCCTAATTCTGCACCGGCAGGAATTGGTTTGCAACTGCCGGTACGCTTTCGATAAGCAGCAAAATGTTCGCCCGACCCGACGTATTGCCCCGCAAACCGGCAAAAATACTCTGGTTCTCTGCCGTTTCTGACAAATTCGGCAGCGGTATCGTTCCTAAATCCAAGAGCAGCACCGTGTTCTTCGACCACCGGATTTGTTCGTCCAATTTGAAACACGAGATTTGCGGCGTTTCAATCTGAACCCGCTGCCGGGGATTTACTGCTGTCGGAACGTCCAGCATCTGCGGCAGCATCTTTTCGACTTGAACAATATCAAGTTTAAGCATTGCGTCAATGTTCAACCCGTCCAGCAGGGACAGCGGGACAAACGAAATGCTGAATCCTTCGTTGATCGTACCGCGGTCTTCGGCGTAACCGTTCAGTGCCGCGGTGTTCTGCTGTACGTCCCGCAAAAAAGTCCGTGCTTTGTGCGAAACGACATTGTGCGCAACTCCGTTCGATACAAGGAATTGCGGCGGAGCAAGTTCTTTGAAGTCCGTCCGCCGTCCCAGCGATTGCAGCAGCAGTTGCGCCCCTTGCTTTTCCAAAATCCAGCCCTGTACGCTCGGACTGACTATCGGAATCGGTTTGAGGTACTGATGATTTTTCGCCAGCCAATCAGGACGGGACAGTGAAATGACCCGAATCGTACAGGACTCGCTGTTCGCCGACGGATTAAGGAACCGGTCAACGACATCGGCGACAATCAGTTGCGTTTCCTTTGTATGATAGACGTAAAGTTTTTCGGGCGTTGCAGAGAGAATCGAGAACACTTCGCCGTGCCACGTTTTCAAGCCGGTTTGACGGATAATCCAATCGACAACGGTTTGTTCCGGTGCGGCGGTATCGGCGGGAAACTGCCGACCTTTGGTGTAGGGTGTGATGTCGTATTCCCGCCAGATTTGTCCGTGTTCCTGCGGAATCCGTTCCATATTGGCGGTGATGCGGGCAATCCGTTCGCCGAGAACCGAGTCCTTGGAACCGGGAACCGGAACATTAGCCGCAGGGGGTTGTCCTGCGGTATTACCAACACTTGCCGATGCCGGTGCTTCTTTGTTCAAACCCGGCGGCGTGAACGCTGCCGGATTGACCGACGGGGGCTGCTGCGCAAAAATGAACGGAACGAACAACGAACAGCAGATAATGAACAATATGCAGCGGAACATCGGATTATTCTAAACGGATGATGGTGCGCAAACGTACCGTTTTTGTCGAAACAGTGCAAGAGGAAATCATTTTTCCGTTATTTTCCCATCAGTATCCCTGCTGATTCGCTGTGCGGTTTTGCATATCAACAGCACCCTTTCGGGTGTTACCCCACTTTGTGTTGTCCTTCGCGTCAGCCGCCTGCATAATGTTCAACTCGCCGACGATTTTCAACTTCTTTGAACCGCCGATGGCTGCCGCATTGTCGTTGAGAAATCCGGCATTGCTTTTGAATGCCCTTTCCGCCCCCGAAATATCGCCTTTATCCCGTAACGCGACTGCTTCTTTGTTGCGGAGGTTCGCCAACAGTTCGATGTATTCTTCATATACCGGCTTATTAATCGAATCCTTTACCAGTTGGTCGGAATCGGAATACATAATTTCCGTTTTACCGCTCACGTTGTCTTCGTTCTTCGTTTCCATATTGCGGTACTTCAAAACGGCGTTTGCCAAATCCCGCTTTTGACCGTTTGTACCGGGCGGAATTTCGACTTCAAGGATGACAAACCGCTCGTGTTTGCTGTAAATCTGATTCCAACCGAACTTCACTTGCTGCCCGGCAATGTCCGTATCGAGGTTGAGAGACCGCACCGGACGGAATCCTTCCGGCAACGTAACTGTCGCTTTGACATCTTGTGCAACGACCGACAATGCCGTGTTAAATTCCTTGATGAATATGTCTGCCAACTCGTCTGCTTTCTCGATAAATTTGTGATTTCCATCACTTGCCGAGGCAAGTTTCACCATCAAATCCTCATTGTACCCGGCACCGAGACCGAATGTAGTCACCGAGATTCCTTCGCCGCCGTATTTTTTACCCAAGGTTGCAAA
This sequence comes from Planctomycetaceae bacterium, assembly GCA_031261125.1. Lineage (GTDB taxonomy): Bacteria > Planctomycetota > Planctomycetia > Pirellulales > Thermoguttaceae > WRKP01. The sequence continues at coordinate 8,494 of JAISJZ010000164.1, forward strand.
ATCATCCGTGCTGCTGGGACCGACGTTTGCCAGTCCGTCGCTCAACACAATGACGCGGTTGACGAGACCTTTTTCGTAGAATTTCTTCACTTCTTCATATCCTTTTTGCGTTCCGGCATAAAGAGCCGTACTGCCGCCGACTCGAATTTCTTTGATTTTATTGATAATGTTCGTTTTATCAGAGACCTTTGATGCCGGAAACACAACGTTGACGGTATCGTCAAAGGTAATCACAGAAACGATGTCTTTCTCTGCAAGTTGCTGAACGGCACCGATGGCGGCGGATTTCGCCCTTTCGATTTTTTCGCCGTTCATCGAACCGGAACGGTCAATCACGACGGCGATGTTCAGCGGCGGACGCTGTTTTTCGGATTCCAACTCGAAGCCCTTCACGCCGATTTTCAGGGCAACGGTTTGTTTTTCGCCCGACTTAACGACAGGTTTAGCGGTGGCGACGGTCAACTCCAACTGCTCGGCAAAGGTTGGAATGTCGGCAAGAAATTCCTGAAACAAGAGTGAATTATAAAACAATTTAGTCCTGCTGACATCCAACGTTATCGCCAGTCCGACTGCAAGTTTTTAGA